>JADFTK010000011.1 GCA_022560375.1 Patescibacteria group bacterium | reverse complement strand
GCAAGTATAAATCTAATTTATGCACTCCGGCCCGGCGGCGATAGGGATGCAGCCAATTTATTTTTTTTGCTTGATCAAGAATTTTCATATTTTCCTCACCACTCCTTTCGTTGCATCAACCTCCACCCGATCACCATCTTTTAATACCTTAGTAGCAATCTTAGTACCAATAATACATGGGATGCCAAATTCTCTTGCCACAATGGCTGCGTGACTTGTTATACCTCCCTCATCAGTGATAATAGCGCCAGCGCGTTTCATGGCGGGTAGCATTTCCGGACGCGTCATGCTAGATACCAGTATATCCCCATCCTCCATATTTACCATGTCATGAATTTTTAATATTTTCTTAACAACCCCCACTGCTACACCTTTCGAAGCAACGATACCCTCTATCTCCTGAGAGTAATTTTTCTTTTTTAAAAAATGAATATAAACACCTTGAGCCTCCTTGCCAGTATAAATTGAATAATTATCATTTGATTGAATACACACACTGAGCTTTTTTCTATCCTTTAATTTTTTCTGATCAATTTTATTATTGATAATATCGCTAAATTCAGTAAAAACTGAATATTGTAAAAGTTCGAAACTTAGCCTGCTTCGTCTCGCTGCCTCTTGCAAAAATTTAAATTGATAGTAATTGGAAATCAAAACATACTTTTTTCTTGTATCCTGTATAGAAAAAAATTCGTCCAAAACATCTAATACTTGCTTTTGCCATTTAAAAATTTTATACCTCCTCAATAGTTTCCTTTTTGAAATTGTTTTAATTTTTGTTGAGTGAATTACTTTTTTCCGTGCGTCTTTCCTAATTAATTTCAAAAAATCATCCGCAGTTAAGTATCTTACCTTAGCATAATTATTGGTAATATAATAGAATCTCCTTGAATGGCTATCCAATAATTTTCTTGGTACTTTTTTATTTTTTTTATAAATCTCCACCAATCTACTTCTCGACTTCTGTTCTTTTTCTAAAAATGATGTGTACTTAGTAGTTATAAGCTGAGGAAAAATCTTATTATAATCTTTACCGAGCGTTTTTTTAAACTCTGGTACAAGATACTTATCAGCGTGCATAGAAATTGCATCACCGAGGGCCATAAAAAAAGAAAATTCGTCCACGAATCTTTTATAGAAATTATCATACAAATTTATAAGGTCATCATTTGACAGGTTTGATAAATTTGTTGTATGGGTTTTACTTATTATTTTGTCAAAATTTCCCAAGGAAACCTCCCACCGTGCCTTAAGTTTTATCAGATAATTAGGATCATTTTTTAGTCTAGAAAAAAATCTCCTTCTGATTCTTGTCAGATCACTATCATTCCAATACCAGTGTACGTATCTATCCTCTACTATAAAAAAAGTTAACTTATTTGAATCTCCAATATTCTTTCTCATTAACGGGCCAACAGATTGAATAACTGGAAAAAAAGTATGTAAAATACTATGAAACCCCTTATAAGTCCAGGAGTGGCTATCTAGTTTAAATTTCTTTACTATATTTATCATATTTTCCTCACCACTCCTTTGGTTGCATCAACCTCCACCCTATCACCATCTTTAAACACCTTAGTAGCAATCTTGGTACCGATGACGCAGGGGATATTCAATTCACGCGCTACAATGGCTGCATGCGAAGTTACCCCGCCTTGCTCGGTGACAATGGCCGCAGCTTTTTTCATAGCTGGTACAATGTCTGGGTCAGTGGCTATGGAAACTAGGATATCACCTTTATTCATCTTAGACATGTCAGATGGTCTAAATACTAGACGTACGGTACCAACGGCTTTACCTACACAACCCACCTGTCCTCTTATCTCTGAAATATCGTGGGGTACTGACTTTTCAGCCTTTTTTACTAAAGCCTGGGCTTGCTTACCCGTAAAAACTTTTTCAACTCCTTGGGCAAAATAGAACACTGCTAGTTTTGAACGTGCTTTAATGTGCTTATTATTAACTTTTTTCTTGATTAATGCCAGCCGCACTTCATCTTTCAGCATAAATCTAATATCTGTATTGTTAACTCCAATGCGCTTAGCGATCTCTTGGAGTATAGGCTGCATACGATAAATGGCATAAATCTGAGCGTAGCGACGATAAATCTTGGTTACCATAAAACTCCCCCATTCATCAAATACTTTGCGCCACCTTGGTGCTATTTTTAATTTTTTTATCAGGTTATTTCTCTTGGATTGCTGTTGTTTAAACTCTCTCTGTATCTTTCTTAGTTCACTAACTGGGTTTATGCCGCTACCAATCAATTTTACTAATTCCTTTAGATAGTGATCAAACGTATACACGCCTTCTTTGCCTATCCACATAAATTTTACGTAATAGTACTTCCGGTAATGCTGCTCAATTTTTTTTAAAATTGATGGCGTGATTTGATCCTTAATTGAGACCACTCGTACTTCCAATAGCCTCTCATACTCTGGCGTGTGAGTCTTGAGTCCATAAGGGATAACCTCCTGTTCTTGAAATGTTTTATAAAGTTGCTTGAGCACTTTTTTTTGTTTGGATATTTTGTATGCGGCACTAGCCAGCTTAAAAAAATCTTCTCTCTCAATCTGAATTAATGATTTTTTTCTGGGTTGGGTCAGAGTAACCAAATACTCATTGACTTTGTTTTCGTACACATGCAAACGTAAATGCTGCTTCACCTTATTGGTCAGGTTGTTGTGAAACATATCAGCCCCTACCGGAATCCAACTCCACTGATAATATTTAGTGTGTATCTCATCATGATCTCGATATATTTCCCATAGTTCGGCGTTGGATAAATTCGATAAATGGTCCTCAGGAATTTTTTCAGCAAATCTACGTAACCTATCCGCCCACATAACTATATTTTTATTAACCGTGGCGGCCCATTGTGGATTTCTGACAATACGGTTAGCAATGTGTTCACCGACCGCTCGAGAATCATTTTCACCATAATAAAACCATAAATGCATCCCACGCTGTATATTTAATAGCTTCTTATACGCCATGCCGTTAGGGTGGGCAAATTCATTCACAAAGCAGGATTGCCATATTTGGGCAAAAAACATATCCATATCAGGGATATCTTCGGCCAGCATCCAAGGATCTGTATCATTTAAATATTCATACTTACTCATATCTTTTTCACAATACCCTTAGTCGCATCCACTTCCACCCGATCACCATTTTTAAACACTTTGGTGGCAATCTTGGTACCAATGACACAAGGTTTTTTGAGCTCTCGGGAAACGATGGCCGCATGGCAAGTGACACCCCCTTCGTCAGTAACAATGGCTCCAGCTATTTTCATGGCCGGGACTACATTAGGATTGGTAGCGGGGGACACTAATATATCTCCTTTTTTCATATCCTTCATATCATCTGCGTGAATTATAATGCGCACGCGTCCAGTTACTTTACCGGGATACGCCGAGGTGCCAGTTAATTCCTTGATGTTTGGTCTAACTTCTTCCTCGTAAAATAGTTTACCTAACTCTTTGGCGCGCTTTCCCGTGACAATATACAGGCGCTTACTATCAGCATAAAGAACACTATAGCGATATCGGTTATTTAATAATCCTACATCTGCCTCGCCCCGTTTCAGCCAAAGCCGTGCTTCCTCAGGAGACATATATCGGGCTTGCGTACGGCTAATTTGCAGTCGACGACCCAACTCAGTGAATAATTGATCAGAGTTTCTACTGCCAATAAAAACCGTATCTTTACGCAAGGCTTTCAAATAACCGAATGCTCTGGCAACTCGCACCCAATACTTTTCATGTTGAGTTAACTCCAGAAATCGCTCAACTTTTTTTTGCTGCTGTTTAGTGTCTGCTAAATAACGGCGTAATTCAGCTACTTTCATTTTGCCCTCCACCCTCTGTCGGACTTCGCTGGCCAGCATTTCAATAAAATAATCACGATCCAAAATGGTCGGACCATCATAATGATATTGCATCCAGTCATATTTATCTACTAAACGACGAATGGCTAAATAAACTTTGGGATACCTCTTTAATTGAAGCTCGATACCACTCGTTTTCTTTTTGGTAAATAATTGCCTGACAGTGGCTCTTGATTGAATCAATGCCAAAGCCTCATAAAAATCTATTTCATAGTGAGCTAGTGGTGACTGCTCAATAGGCGCTACCAGCAAGCCAAATGCTTCACCCGCTGATATTGATTTACCAGAACACCGTTCCTTCAGGAAATCCATTATTTTCTCCGTTAGTAAAAAATGCTCAAAATCAGCCAGATTGGGCACCTGACCCCATTTATTCATTTCCAGCCAAATACGATATGCCTTGGCGTACCCGCTAGCCAGCTGTCGGTCGGTATACCTCCGCAGATCATCTGTTCTAAATATACGAGTATATTGCGCTACCATTCGACAGCTGACCTTCTGTTTTTGATACACCCGTTTAAAAAAAGTCGGGTCTTCAAGCCGCTTCAGGGTAACTCGGCCAAGACGTAGCCACTTTTTTATCTTTGCTGAGTACTTCCAAAATCCATTCTCTGTTAATATGGCCAGTGAATTATCCTTAACTCCAATAACGTCTTTAGATGTAGTGCCGGATGCTTCAACATAAGCTGCCAGATGAAAATACAATGTGGCATAATCACGAGCTATTACTTTATATCCTTCTTTTTTATATTTTTTTACCATAGCTTATAGTTAAATCTTTTTAATCACGCCCTTACCAGCATCTACTTCTACTCGATCGCCGTCTTTGAAAACTTTAGTAGCAACCTTAGTGCCAATAACGCAAGGTTTTTTGAGCTCTCGGGAAACGATAGCGGCATGACAAGTTACGCCCCCTTCATCTGTGACGATCGCACCTGCTATTTTCATAGCCGGCACTACATTCGGATTGGTAGCTGGGGAGACAAGAATGTCCCCTTTATTCATTTTTTTCATGTCATCAGCGTGGATAATGATACGCACGCGTCCCTTTACTTTACCGGGATACGCCGAGGTGCCAGTTAATTCTTTTATATTTTTCTTAACCCGTTCTTCATAAAAAAGCTTACCTAGTTGACGAGCGCGTTGGCCAGTAACGACATGTAACCGTTTACTATCAACATAAATAACACTATAGCGATATCGGTTATTTAATAATTCTACATCTGCCTCGCCCCGTTTCAACCAAAGCTGTGCTTCCACAGGAGACATATATCGGGCTTGAGTCCGACTAATTTGCAGTCGATGGCCCAACTCAGTGAATAATTGATCAGAATTTCTACTGGAAATAAAAACTGTATCTTTCCTCAGAGCTTTAAGATAAGCAAAAGTACGACCGACAAGTACCCAATATCGTTCATGAGGAGCCAAATCGATAAATTGTTCCATATCCCTTTGCTGCTTTTTAGTATCTACCATATGAGATCGCAATTCTGTTACTTTTCTTTTACCATCTATTCTCTGTCTAACTTCACTAGCCAGCATATCGATAAAATATTTTAAATCCAGGATTATTGGGCCATCGTAATGATATTGCATCCAGTCATACCTTTCTACTAATCGGTCAATGGCCCGTTGTACTTTGGGGAACCGTTTTAATAGAAGCTCAAAATCACTAGTTTTCTTCTTGGTAAATAATTGTCTGATAGCGGGTCTTGATTGAATCAATGCAAGAGTGTCATAAAAATCTATTTCATAATGGGCTAGTGGTGACTGCTCAATAGGCGCTACCAGCAAGCCAAATGCTTCACCAGCAGATATTGATTTGCCGGAACACCGCTCCTCCAGGAAATTCATTATTTTATCAGTCAGCAAAAAATGTTCGAAATCCGCCAAATTTGGTATCTGCCCCCACTTATTCATTTCTAACCACAAACTATAAGTTCGCTTATACATGATGGACAATTGCCTATTAGTTAATATCGATAGATTAGACCGTCGTATCAATTTAGTAATTGATTGAACAGCTCGGCAGCTTTCTTTTTGCTTTCGATATACCCGCTGAAAGAATCGCCGATTTTCTAACCTCTTTAGCGTAATTTTTGTCACACGCAGTGATATTTTCATGCGCACAGCATACTTCCAAAACCCATTCTCTGTTAATATGGCTAGTGAATTATCGGTAATGCCAATGACATCTTTAGAGGTAGTACCAGATGCTTCAATATAAGCTGCTCCATGAAAATACAATGTGGCGTGATCACGGGCTATTACTTTATATCTTTCTTGGTTAGATTTTTTTACCATAGTTTATAGCAAATTTTAAAATTATAAATTAGACTTGCGCTATCTGTAAATAATTATATCTCATCTAACTTGATTAACTCTAAATTATCCGTGACCGTATCATAAATTGCCAGTGTAGGTGCATTAATAATATTAGCCACATTTCCAGGATTTACCAGCTGTGTTTTGCCAATTTTTTCCACCCAGGGTTTATGATTGTGCCCATAAAATACCAAATCATAGTCACCTGTTTTGGCCAGAGCTTTGGCAATCTTGGGATAGTGGTTGATGGCAATTTTCTTACCATCAATGGTAAATTCACCTACCTCTTGATGGATAGTCACGTTAGGCGCCTTGCCATCTTGCACCCTCTGTAGCATACGGAAAGGGTCGCCGTCGACGTTACCGATGCACAGATTGATATTACCCTTGAATTGCTCAGCAATCTCTACCATAGTAATAGGAGCACAAACATCACCGCAATGGATTAGTTCAGTTATCTTTTGTCCATTTATATAGTCAAGAGCTTTTTTTATATTAGCCATATTATCATGGGTGTCAGATATTATTGCTATTTTCATAAAATTACATTTAATATTTTAGGTGCTCATAAATATACATGATATCACGTAATTCGGAATTTTTAGAAAAACGCCTATAATATTTAAGAGTCGGGGCGATATATGATTGAGTAGCTTTACTATTCCGGGCGATGTCATTAAATATCTTTATATCTTTATACATATGTTTTAAATAAAAACCTATTTGGGGATGCTTAATATTTAATAAATGACCAATGGACTCTACTAAGGCCGCATTGCTCCCCGAACTAATTGAAATAACCTTAATCGCTTTTTCTAAGTTAACTTTTTTCTTTCTTAATATTGTTAGCCCTTGTGCTCCAGCTAACATATTTATAGCAAACAAAAAATTATTTAATACTTTTACATACAAACCACTACCCAAAGGACCAATGTAAAAAATGCTATCCCCCATCGCTTTTAATATGGGCAAACACTTCTGAAATAGGGGCTTGTGTCCACCGACCATAATCGATAAAGTTCCATTAACTGCTGCTTGGCGACCGCGGGAAACTGGAGCATCAAGATATTTTACATCAATTTTTTTTAAGCGATTTGCAATTTTTTTTACTTCCTCGGGATTTGAGGTACTCATGTCAATAATAATAGATCCTGACTTTAAACCACTAATCATTCCATTGTGGCCAAAAATTACTTTTTTTGTATCTTTATCAGACGGCAGGATTAAAATAATCACTTGGCTATTTTCCGCTACCTGTTTTGGTGTTGTGGCAATTGTGAGCCCATTATGTTTTATTTGACGTACTGCCTTTTCTGTACGATTAAAACCCGTCATCAAATATCCCGCTTTAAGCAAATTTTTAGCCATAGGCTGACCCATTTGACCAAATCCTATAAATCCTATGAGGGGTTTTCTATTAACTCTATTTTTTAAAGCCATATATTTGTGAATCTTAACATTAATTATACCTTTTTATTCAACTATTAATAATAACCGCCTCAGCTGAATAAAATATTTAAGATTTTAATTTCCACGACTTAATTATCTCTTGGCAAGTGCCATAGTGTCCCATGCGACCAAGGGCGATGGTATCGGCCACAAAATTTATTGGTTTTTCTATACTAATTTGATTGTGGCTATCAACAGCTAATGTTATATGAGGAAAAAAATTGGCAAATGAAAATTTTTCTTGGTGCTTAGTTAATTTCATATTAAGTGATAATAGCTTTTTTGTAACATCTTCATGTAATAGTTGTAATGGCGTTGTTTTATTAACTACCATGGCAGTATCTTTAACTCCCTCTTCAACTTTCTCCTTAAATTCACTACAAATTAATGACAATGGCTCGATAGCATTACTATTTTTTGATAAATATTCTTGAATGTCTGTAATATCATTTCCATCTACATATGCATGAACTAAAGTAATATGCGCCCGCGGCTTATCAGCTAATTGTATCTCAGGATCTTCATTCCCCTGATTCAGTTGCTTACTAAACTCTCTCATTTGGATATCAACACTTGGGGGGAGTAAAAGTAAAATTCCGATTATAGTTTCGTTGCTATTCATATCAAATATAACCTTTAAATGAATAAAAAGCCGTGGCCAGATATTCACGTAAAATAGAGCGGAACTCAATCAAATTCCGGAAATAATTATTATCAAAACTCGGATCCACCGGCACGGCTACGCATATTATATTCCCTTTCTGCTTTTCAAAAACGCGGCAGGCTCTCTTGGTATGAAAATCTGAAGTAACTACGATGGCTGTTTCCCATTCATTGATCTCCATAGCCCGCATGCTATAAATCGCGTTTTCATAGGTGTCTAGGGATTTATTATCCTCAATGATATTGGCACTCGGTACACCAAAAAATTCTGCATACTCTCTCAAAAATTGACTTTCCGTATAAGTCTGCCCCTCCACCAAGCCACCAGCCACTATTATTTTTGAAGCCAAGCCCTCTTTATACAGCTCCACCCCGCGTCGAACCCTCTCTTGCGCCCCCCAGGGTAATATATCTAATTCAACAACTACACCACCGCCCAAGACTATAATAACATCAGCCGGCTTTGGTTCTTCATCGCGGATTAAGGGCTTAGCCAAAACGTCGTTTAGATCTGTAAAAGTTGCTGCGGCCAATATTAATGAGCCGAATAATAATACCCAAATTATGAATGAGCCTACTACCTGTAATGGTGATTTCATTTTTTTCGAAATCCCCTTAACTTATTGATGTCATTAACTCGCTTCCCATCCATAGGAGTCTCCAGGATAAAATCAACATTTTTTAACTTGGGGTGATTTATTAATGCCTTAAACCCTTCTTTACCTATTTTACCATATCCGATATGCTCATGCCGATCTTTATTGGATTTTATCTCCCCCTGGCTATCATTGGCATGAATTAACTTCAACTTTGATAAACCAATCACCTTATCAAACAATTTCAAGGTCCTGTCCACCGCCGCCTTGCTCCGCAAATCATAGCCAGTAGCAAAGGCGTGGCACGTATCCAGGCATATACCGACATCATGCTTACCTAGACCTTTTATGATAGTAGCTAAATCTTCAAATGGTGCGCCAATGATTTGACCGGCCCCGGCAGCATTTTCCAGCAAAAACTGGGTTGATCCGCTATAACCTGATAAAGCAGTTTGCAAACCTTTTATCACCATTTGTACAGCTTGGTTGGGACCAACATCTTTTGCAGAGCCCAAATGTGTCATTAAAGCCTTAACCCCGAGAGCTGAACCCCTCTCTAGCTCCTCACGTATTACGGTGGCTGAACCGTGCCTGATACGACTTTTTGCGGAAGCAAAATTAATATAGTAGGGAGCATGTATATAAGCACTAGCTATATTATACTTTTTACAATTATCCTTAAACTGGCCTATGATTGTTTTATCCAAAGCTTGAACCGGACCACCGCGCGGTGATCTGGTAAACATTTGAAAACACTCGCACCCTTCGGCTGCAGCATTGCTAGGTGCATTAAAAATACCCCCAGCAATTGAAACGTGAGCACCGACCTTCATAGGCTAAATTAATTAATTATTTTTTGACAAGAACTCAAAAACCTTACGACTACGCATAACTGTCTTTAAATAATTTCTGTACTCCTCGGTTTTAATCTGCTGTATAATTTCCGGATTACTTTGGTGCCTGGTTTTCTCCTTCTCAATCTCTGCCACCAGCTCGCGGTCATTGACCACTATACTTTCGACCTTAGCAATCTGACGCAAAGCAATAGCTGTTTTCACTCTTTTCTCAGCCCTCCCGCGAAATTCTTTTTTTAAATCATCTTTTGATTTTTTTATGCTCGTCAAATAATCTTCAAATTTCATACCCTGGTCTGTTACCTCGCTTTCCAACTCATGCAGCATTTTATCTAACTCAGAATCTACTAGAATATCCGGGATTTCGTCATACGTAGATTGACTGATAATTTTATCGATAACGGCCAATTCCCAACGCTGATGCTCTTTAGAATTTTTTTCTTGCTTTAGATTCTCTTCAATCTGCTTATGCAGTTCATCCAACTTTTCAAAACGGCCCACCATTTTGGCAAAGTTATCGTCCACAGGAGGCAACTCAACTTCATTGACACTATTTACTTTTACTTTGAAAATGACTGGCCTGCCGGCTAAATCCTTGCGGTGATACTCTTTGGGGAAAGTCAATTTAATTTCACTACTTTGGCCTTCAATCATATCGAGTAACGCCTCTTCAAAACCGGGAATAAAATGTCCCTCGCCTACTACTATTTTATGATTTTTACTGGTCCCCCCATCAATGGGAACTTTATCTACATATGTATCCATATCTATCTCCACCTTATCGGTCTTTTGGATACCGCGCTGAACACGTTTTTCTTTACCAAACATCTTGCGCAAATTTCCTACAGTATGATCTATTTCTTCTTGTTCTATTGTAATCGCCTTTTTTTCTTCTCTGATACCTTTATAATTACCTAATTTAACCTTTGGCAATAAAGCCACAATGGCTTTATAGATTAAAGGATTATGGGGGGCTATTTTTTCAATAGAAATTTGTGGCTGGCCAACAGTAATAAGTTGTTGCTCCGCCAAGGCCTTGGGAAACGTTTTTGTTACAGCTTTTTCTGCTGCCTGCTGGTATATATGCATGTCACCCACTTGCTTGGCCAAAACATCAAAAGGAACTTTACCAGGCCTAAAGCCTGTGATCTTGGCATCTTTAGCAATAGCTGATACCGCCTGATCCAGGTAAGGTTTCAGCTCTTCACTAGTAATCTCAATAATTAATTCCACCTGGCTTTTAGGTAATTGTTTTACGGTCACGTTCATAATTTATTTTTTTGTAATTTTAATATATATCCTAATAAGTTAAAGGCGATGTGCAGTACAAAACCGAAAATTAACAAAAAGATTACTATGCCCCAGCCCGGGAAAAATACTATACTAACGGCTGCCAGGGCGCCTACCACAAAATCAATTTGATCAAATGGCAACCATGGTTGACCCGGTGCTATATTTACACGGCGCTTGAAATAACTCTTTATCAGATCACCCATCACAGAACCAGCACCTAGCAGTAAGCCGAAAATCCAGGGTTCACTAGAATAATCAGTTAAGCTAATGGTAGAAAAAAAATCAAACTGGTATAGATATTGCTGCAGCCAAAAAGTGGCTAGCCCCGTCACTGTGCCGACTATCATGCCACGCCATGTCTTATGGTCGCCAAATATCCTCCGACCACGCCATGTCTTGCCGGCATCTACTGGCCACTGCGGCAGTGGCAGGTAACGAGAAAGAGAAGAAGCAATATTAGCTAATCCCGCTGGTAATATAAACCACAAACTTTGTCCAATAAATAACCACATAGTAAAAACCTATCATACGCTACTACAGTGCACAATTATTGTACCAGTATTTACGATTTTCTGAAATATTAGCGGAATCACACCCAAAATCCAATAAAAAAGTCCAAGCTCCAAATTCCAATATCTACCCCCTTCGGTTCTTAATTGAACTAAAACAAGAATTCATCAATAATAGCGTTTTTCGGATAATTTAGTATAATGTAAGTATGAAAAAAATATCAGGATTTACACATTGGCTAGTCGCCATCCTCATTTCAATCATTGCCGTGGGGCTGGTTGGAGCTGCGTGGTTGTATGAGGAAAACAAAAACGAATTTACAAATGCAGCTACATCTAATATAGCAACTACTATAAACACAAATGTAGAACCACCTACAATTAATTCTAATCAAACAAAAATATTCACGACGATAAATCAGTGGTCTTATTACCCAAATTATTACGGTATTAGACAAGTTATTGAAACAGACCAAGAGTATTGGTTAGCTACTTCTGGTGGGGTACTTAAAATCAATAAAGAAAATTTTAATGTTGGTGTTTTGACAGAGGCGCAGGGATTACCAGGAAATACTGTTACCTCATTTGACTTGGTAGAAAATAAAAATGAATTATGGGTAGGGGTACAGGGTGGCATAGGAAAATTCAATTCTAATAATTTAAAACTGATCAAAGCTTACACTACCAATGATGGATTAGCATCAAGCTCAAATATAGAGCTACGGAGGGATCCATATACCGACATACTGTGGGCAGGAACATTTAGGGGATTAAGCAAATATGAAGAAGTAGCTGATTCGTGGACTAGCTACACACAAGCACATGGTGTAGCTTTTGCCGGGGTAGAAGAAGTCCAGTTTGATCAGGAAAACATTTGGATATTCGTATCACCCAATGCAAAAACTCCAGGAGGAATACTAAAAATGTCAAAAGCGGATGGAGGTTGGACCCATTATCCAGAAAGTATACATTTTCCACTTGAGGAAAATTCAATACTATTGGCATCGAATAGTTCAACTGTAATAGCTGCATCGCGACCCTATGACTGGATTTCAGTTGATGAAAGTCGTGAAGCTGATGTGTATGTTTACAACCATGCTGATGATATTTGGATTAAATTAGAAGCGGTGTACGATCTGATAGGAGAAAACGATTATATAAGAAAAATCGAAGCCACTTATAATGGCGTCTTTACTTTTACTGTCATTCAGCGTGATAACAACGCTACGGTAATTGTTGTTTATGACCCTTCAACAGAAAATGCAACAACACAGCAACCAGAACCAACATTCCTTGAACAGCACAAATCGAAAATGGCATTTCCCTCAAGAATGGCTATTCAATATATCATCGGCAATACAATATTCCTCGAATCGCTTCATACTATTGATAGTAATACACACGAATTTGATTCAAGAATGCGCGATACAGTATTCGCATACGAGAACGAAGTAAAGCCCTCGGACTTTCACCTATTAGATTGTAATAAACACACAGCGGCTGTTGATGATCAATATCTTCTAAGTGGAAGCATCGGCCATGATACCAATTTGTATGGATTGTATGCATATAGAAATAACGACAACGTAGTAGAAAAACTTTTAGACAAGGAAGAGGTAATTGAATTATTCGATGGCACAGGCTGGACTGATAAAGTACAATGGTGCGAAGATGACGTCTTATATCTACTTTCCGAAGAGGGTATGAAGAAGAAAGATCTCAATACGGGTCAAGAAGTACTTATCTCAAAGAATTACCATGAAGCTAATGTAAAGTATTTTACACACGGGACGAAAACGTATTATAGAACTATTGATAATGAAATTGGAATATTTGATAAACAGACAGAGCAGTTTAGCTACATCTCCTTACCTGATGTCGACATCATAAATGTGGGTGGAAATATTGTCGACAACGTCTCGTTAATACTTAAAGATGTAATCGAAGATGATTACTGGTTCTTGCCTCCCTCAAAAACAGGACCAGCGGCCATCCACTCAGTGTTTGTATTTCATGCCGATAGTGAAGTCTGGGAAACAATTGATATATCAGATTTACTCGCGAGCAGATCAGAATATTTACAAAATTTAACACATAGTCGCGACACTATCTTGCTTATAAGCAGTGATTCACTATACATCAAAAAGCATAATACAAACTCCTTTACAACATTATCGGATACAGCAAATGATCTGATGATGAGCTCTACCGGTAGTATATTCCCTGTAATGGGAGGGACATGGTTTTCAGGAGGTGCAGGCGTTTGGTATTCACCACTCACACTTATTGACCTTAGCAATTGATGGTTAAATATCTATATCCCTGGTATATAAACATACCCGGCTTTCTCCTGAATCACAGCTCTAATGTCCTCCACTATGCGACACAAGCTCCAATTTTCCAATGTTCAAATTATAATTTAGGTAATTGCTGATTGTGATTTGGTGCTTATTTAGAATTTGTGATTTGATTATTGAAATTTGAAAAGTGGCACAAAATAATCAGCTAATGTTTGGATTATTTCCTACTAAACTGACTAGAGATATTTATTAGTCCTGGGGACGATTATCAACTATTCTTTTTTCTTTGAGCTCAGTTTCCATGCCCAGCATCTCCAAAAGTTCGTTCAATGGCTTCTGGACCGTGATAACCGTAATAAACATTTGATCCTTGATCTCTTTACCAATTCTAGCCGCTAAATCTTCATAATTGACACCTGACTGGAACACTAAATACAACACTATTTCATCAATTTCATATGGATCGTTGTTCTTTTTCCTGATTTCCACCTGCCATTCTTCTAACTCTTTAATGCCCGATAATATAGGATAAAAATCATTTAGGTTAACCAATTCTCCTTTTACTTTAGTCAGCTGGAATTCTTTAATATCTGTATTGCGCTGTAAATCCATCTTGATGCGGGGGACTGTTTTACCACAATACTGACATTTATCATACTCAATGCCATCAGTCATATCGCCAGTCTTGTACCTGACCACAACTGTACCATTCCAACCCAGTGAAGTATAGACTAATTCACCTGGCTCACCGTCTTTAACCCTCTTACCATCTTTATCTACAACTTCAAAAAATCCTAAATCCGGATAAAGATGATACCCAGATTTTTCATGGCATTGCACCCAGGCTGTTTTACCTTCAGTAAAAGCATAGGTGGACAAAACTTTTACATCCTTGGCGCCTAGCTCACTGAGTAATCCTTTTAATTTCTCCTTATAGCCAGCGCTGGCTCTTTCCCCGCCAGTGATGACTGTCTTGAGACCAGAAAAATCTCTTTTTTCTTTTACCGCCTGACGCATTAAATGATAGCAATAGCCGGGAATAATAACTAACAAACCAGCTTTCATCCGCTCTATAACATTTATGATTTTCGTAGTGCCCATTATTTTACCACCACCTGTTTGCACTGAAGTCATGCCGAGATGGGTAAGGGCGTTGTAGGCCAGCCAAAAAGCTAAATGAGGAGCGTAGGGAAAAGCGTTAATCGCTACATCGTCTCTACTAATTTTTGCCACATCCAGCATACGTTCACCGGACTCTTTTAACAGATCTACATCCTTAGCTGAATAAACAAAGGCCACAGGCAAAGCACTACGGCCGGTGGTAAAATGGATATGAATTGGCTTATATTCCCGCTCGAGCTTGCGCTTCACATCCTGGCCGGTTAGTTTACCAAACAGGATCTTTAGCAACTTTCCTTTGCTGGCATATTTCTTGATTAGCTTTTCATCAGGCTGTAGTATAAACTGCCTCGGCTTAGCCCGGTCATCTTCCGTGGGAGCAATGTCCAGCTTCGAGGTAAAGGGGATTTTTTGTAAATCATCCGTCGTTTTAATGTCACTGAATTTAAGGTTATTTTTTTTAAAAAGTTCCCTATAATAAGGTGAGTACGGCAGCTCATGGCTAAAAAAATATGCCACCATTTTATTTTGTTCTTGTTTTATTTGATCACGGGTTAAATATGATAGATCTGTCCATTTCATAATTTATTCCTTATGTATTAATATTACTATTCTTATAATGAACTTTTGTGAGCGCATCTATTTTAGACATAACATAAATACTGGCTTCCCGCAACATCTCTTTGGTAAATTCCCGGTTATAATAATCACTCAATACAAATGGCTGGCCAATATGTATTTCCAATGAGTTAGGATTTAATAAAAAATTCTTGATGACCTGGCGGCGACGATATAATTTTTGTACTTTTTTTACAGTAATATCATGTACTAAGCCGACGGGTATGATAGGCACCCTGCTTTTCAAAGCTAATCGGGACACACCGGTCTTTATACGATTTTCACCCTTATTAGCTAAATAATCTTGGATAATGCCTTCCGGGAATATGCCGACAATTTTACCCTGCTTCAAATATTCACTAGCAATAGCCAGACAAAGCTTAGGATTTTCTTTATAGAAGGGGATGCTGTTGCTCCACCACTCGCCGACTACCTTTTCCCATAGCCATCCCCATCGGGCAATATTGGCCACATAAGAAATTTTTCTCCCCAAGTAGGGTATAATCACCGAGGCAATAAAAAGTCCGTCGAGTGGCCCCAAATGCTTACAAGCAATAATGAATGGACCGCTTGATGGTAAATTTTCCAAACCCTCCGTTTTTTTGATAAAAAAACGAACTACAGGGAATAAAGTTCGACGAGTTATTGGATAAATCATGGACCTTACAATTATTTAAAAATGATAGTCTTTATTACAAAGCCGGCCGATGGCCAGCATAAGTTTCCTAGTTGCCTCATCTAGTAAAGGCTTATCAATCGGTCTATTTTGGAATTCGGATAAATCAACTGGCGGCCCAAAGGATAAATCTATATACGCATTTTTCTTACTTAGACTGGCCAGGGCGGCACCTAAGCGCAAGCCGGTAGTATTGATAATTCCCACCGGTATGATTGGCGCCCCGGATGTTATGGCCATGCGAATAGCTCCGGTCTTGCCTTGTTCTAAACTAGCCTCATCTTTATTTCTATGCGCTTCGGGAAATATACCCACGATATGACCTGCCTTTAAATGCTCTAATGATTCCTGAAGCACTCCAGACTTTTGCTTATTATCTAAGGGGATCATCCCGAAAAAATTACGGGCAATTAACTTACCCCAAATCCGCCACACGGCTTCTAGGGTGACATAATAAATAGGCTGCCGGTATTGACGAAATATGACCGAGGCCAAAGCCGGCCCGTCAAAAAAACCAACATGGTTGGCAGCAATCAAAAATGGGGGTTTATCCGGTAAATATTCTGTCCCTCGGACATTACGCAACTTCATGCGGAACAATGGACTAAATATTCTATACAGTAAAGTATACCCCATTTTGATTTAGATTATTACCTAGATTACTATACCAATAATAAGCAAGGCGACTATATTGAGTATTTTAATCATGGGATTGATAGCCGGGCCAGCCGTGTCTTTGTAGGGATCGCCAACTGTATCTCCGGTTACTGCTGCTTCATGAGCTAGTGATCCTTTACCACCGTGAGCGCCGGCTTCAATATACTTTTTGGCATTATCCCAAGCGGCACCACCCGTAGTCATCGAGATGGCTAAGAAGATACCCGTCACAATACTACCCACCAGCATGCCACCAAGTGCTACCGGCCCTAGCAACCAACCAACAAGTATCGGAGCGACTATTGGTATAAGCGCCGGGACTACCATTTCCTTAATGGCACCTTTAGTAACTATATCAACGGTCTTAGCATAGTCTGGCTTGGAGGTGCCAGCCATAATTCCAGGATCTGCTTTAAACTGTCGTCGCACCTCTTCTACTACAAAACCGGCTACTTTCCCCACTGCTTGCATGGCTTGGGCACCAAAGAAATATGGTAGTAGCCCACCAATAAATAAACCAACTATTACATAGGGGTCTTCTAGAGAAAATGAAATCATATCCCCTCTAGCATTTAGTTCCTGAGTGTACGCCCCAAATAGCACAATAGCTGCCAATCCAGCTGAGCCAATAGCATAACCTTTGGTTACTGCCTTGGTGGTATTGCCAACAGCATCTAGTTCATCAGTCACTACCCGAACCTCTTCAGATAACCCGGCCATTTCCGCGATGCCTCCGGCATTATCAGTAATGGGACCAAAGGCATCAATCGTCACAATTATTCCGGTTAGAGAAAGCATACTCATCACAGCTATGGCAATGCCATATAAATCAGCCAGGGAATAAGCAGCCAAAATACCGGCCGCAATTACTATAACAGGCAAGGCAGTTGATTTCATACTCACCGCTAAACCGGTAATAATATTAGTTCCGTGACCCGTTTCTGAACTTTTAGCAATTGATTTGACTGGATTATATTTCGTGGAAGTATAATATTCAGTAATTACCACCAACAAAGCCGTAATGATAAGCCCGACAATAGAAGATAAGTAAATATCCATAACGCTATATATTCCATTATCTTTCATCAACCACGCGGTAACAGGATAAAAACCTGCTGCGGCAATAACCCCAGTGGCAATCAATCCTTTATAAAGGGCTCCCATGATACTCTTGTTTTTCCCTAGTCTAATAAACAAAACGCCAATCACAGAGCTGATAATGGCTAAGCCTCCAATGACTAACGGAAACAATAGAGCTCCTTCGAAACCGATAAAAGTTAGGGAGGCCAGCAGCATGGAGGCTACCGCAGTCACGGCATAGGTTTCAAACAAATCAGCGGCCATGCCGGCACAGTCACCGACATTATCGCCAACATTATCAGCAATAACGGCTGGATTACGTGGATCGTCTTCTGGTATGCCAGCCTCTACTTTACCAACTAGATCGGCTCCAACATCAGCCGCCTTGGTATATATTCCCCCACCGAGTCTGGCAAATATAGAAATTAAACTTCCTCCTAATCCTAAACCAATCAGAGCAGTGACGTCTTTGGTGATTGCATAAAAGCCAGCTACCCCCAGTAATCCCAATCCCACCACCAACAATCCAGTAACAGCACCTCCTTTAACAGCAATATTTAAAGCCGGCGCTAGTCCTTCTTGGGCGGCTTGAGCGGTCCGAACGTTAGCTCGTACAGACACATTCATGCCAATATAGCCAGCTAAAGCAGATAATACAGCTCCCACCAAAAAGCCAGCAGCAGTACTAAGGCCAATAAATAAATAAAGTAACACAAATACTACAATCGCCACGACAGACACTACTTTTGTTTGACGGCTTAGATAGGCGCGAGCACCCTCCTGTATGGCCTGGGCGATAGACACCATCTTGTCATTGCCCATTGGTTGTTTGAGAATCCATTTTATCAAAAATAAACCATACAAAATTCCAACTGCAGCGGAAGCTAAGGCAATTATTATTGGGGTAGACATATAATTAGATTATAAATTAATTATTTCTCTTTTGAATCTTTTTCAGAATCGGCTTTATCCTGATTATCATCGTCTGCTGACTTATCTTCATTATCTTCAGGCTGCTTTTCTGGGGCAGACTTGGAGTCTTCTTTTTCAGAATCGGCTTTATCATCGGTGGCGTCCTTGGTCTTATCGTCTTGGGCACTGACCTTTTCGCTGGATTCTGACACGATATCTATTTTCCAACCGGTTAGTTTAGCTGATAATCTGACATTTTGACCGGCCTTACCAATGGCCAAAGAAAGCTGATCCTCTTTTACTTCAGCCATGGCTGTCTTCTCCTCCTCATTAATTTTTACATTCAAAACTTTAGCTGGAGATAAGGCATTGATAATAAACTTTACTGGATCAATATCCCACTCAATGATATCAATTTTTTCTCCGCCAATTTCGGATATAATAGTTTGCACCCGCGAGCCCCTTTGACCAACGCAGGATCCCACTGGATCAATATTTTTCTGATCTGTAAATACGGCTATTTTAGTTCGTGAACCAGCTTCCCGGGCGATTGATTTAATCTCAACCGAACCATTGCCTATTTCTGGCACTTCCAGAAAAAACAATTTTCGTACCATCTCAACGTGGGCACGTGAAAGTACTATCTCCGGGCCTTTAGAAGTTGTATTAACAGCTACCACAAAAAACTTCAACCGTTGACCAGAGGAATATCTTTCACTTGGTACTTGCTCTGGGGGAGGTAATATAGCCGTCGCCTGTCCCAGATCAATTAAAACCATACGTCCTTCAAGCCGTTGAACTGTCCCATTAATTACTTCCCCCTCTTTATCCTTGAATTCTTTATAAATCATTTCTCTCTCCGCCTCACGCAAGCGCTGAATAATAACTTGTTTGGCAGTTTGGGCGGCCATGCGTCCGTAGGCGGCTGGTGGCTTCAGCTCAGTTTTTATCTCATCATCTAATTTTGCTGTTTTTTTAATTTTCTTGGCGTCGGATAAAGTTATTTCAGTCTTGGGATTAAATCGCTCAAATTTTTCCTCCTCATTTTCTTCTGTGTCCTTTGTTTGCTCTTTAGCCTCTTTTAAAGGTTTTTCAGATTTCTGACTAGTTTTTTTCGATTTGTCCTGATCAACTTCCAGTTGTTCAGACTCTTCCTGCTCCAACCGAAGTTTTTCGGTAAGTTCAGCTTTTTCATCAGTCACAACCGTCTTGACGTCAAAAACCTTGGAGTTTCCTCCTTCAATATCAAACTCAACCTTAATATTTTCATTTTTTTCACCAAAATCTTTCCGGTAGGCTACAGCTAAAGCCGCCGCGATAGTCTCAATAACGGACTCTAAAGATATTTTTTTTTCCTCACAAATAATCTTGGCTGCTTCTAAAATTTCGTTTCCTTGTTTGGCCATGACAGCTACATAAAACTTATTAAAATAGACCAGTTATGAATAACTAGTCTTAATATTTGAAGTATAGAATACAATTAAAAATAAGGCAAGGGCTACTCCAATGACACATTATAGAGATGGGAGATTCTTATCTTATTATTTATGGTTATCATAATGATATCTAATCGGTAATCCCCCCGAAAACTGTATTCCTGAATATATAGCTCAATAATGCTGTTTAAGGCTGTTTTCTTATGTTCAGAAATTGACTCTGCCGGAGAACCATAAGAATAAAATTGCCTGGTTTTTACCTCAAAAAACACCAGCGTCTCGCTGCTATAATCCAAGGCAACTATATCAATTTCTCCTTCCCGGCGCTGCCAATGCCTATCAACTATATAGTACCCACTTTTTTTCAAATAGTTAATGGCCTGATTCTCCCCCCAATTACCAAGTCTCTTTTGGTAGGTAGGCATAATAAAAATCCCCTATAAATATCTCTATGGGGAAAGTTAAATTGGAATATATTGACTTATTTCTTCTCAAAAAGTAATCCGTAATGGTAAGGTCCGGCCTCAATCTCTCTTTTCAATATAAAATTATTAGCTACGGCTATGGCCTGTGCCTGCTCAACAGTAATACGCTCCTCGTTGGTCGGGCCTAATTTTAAATTATTCTTGTGCCAATCAACTACAATCAGCGTACCTCCGGTTTTTAATATCCTCAACACCTCTTTAAATATCGCTTTATGATTTTTAGATTGCGATAGGAGCTGGGCGAGCACAACGTAGTCGACAGAATTATCTTTTATATCACGGGCCCCACCAAAAATTTCTACATTCGACCAGACCGTCTTGATATTAGATAAACCGAAGGTCATGGCTTTACTCTCCACTGAGGAAAGTGCGTCCTTCAAAATATCTACGCCATAAACTAGCCCCTGGTCACCAACTATTCTAGCTGCCGCCAAAACAAAATAACCTCCACCGCACCCTAAGTCAGCGACTGTCTTGCCGGCCACCAAACCGGCCTTGGCTAAAATATTTTCAGGGTGGAGAAAAGTTGATCCTGATGTTGTTGCTACTGGCATATCACTGGAAAGTATACCACACTCAAGAAATAGTAGTATAGTTATTTATTCATTACTTGCATGGGAGAAAAAGATAATCGGTGCTGAACACACAAACCGTAGCGCCTTAAATCTTTCCGGTGCTGGCTGGTGCCATACCCTTTATTTAAATGAAATTTATAATTAGGAAACCGCCGATGATAATCTACCATCATTCTATCTCTGGTTACTTTAGCGATTATGGAAGCAGCGGCAATAGATATCACCTTGGTATCTCCTTTACTAATTGACTTGGAAAGGAAAATATCTGTCCCCACCAGGAAATGATCGATGAGCACATATTCCGGCTTAACGGATAATTGGAGGACACTATTTATAATGGCTTGGCGGTTGGCATAGGTAATACCATACTTATCAATCTTCGCTCTAGGTATGACACTCACGCTGTAGGCAATAGATTTGGCTATTATAATTTTATAGAGTTTCTCCCGGATAGCCGGCTGCAATTTCTTAGAATCATCTATCCCTTTAATGCGCACCCGCTGGGGTAATATTACTGCTGCGGCAACTAACGGTCCGGCCCACGCCCCCCGACCCACTTCATCTACACCAGCTACCAAGCTAATGCCCTGACGATATAATTTATTTTCTTCTACCCTAGTTGGTTTTGGCATATCTCTAGTATAGCCAATTTTATGGGAATTAAAAAAGGGGCGGTCAAACCGCTCCTAAAAATATATTATTTTATAAGCGTCAACCACCCCGCGGCTATCATCCTTACTTAGAGTCCGCCTAGAAGGCAGGCGCCAAGATATTCACGGAATATAGCCGTTAGGCTTTTTGTGTTGGCTTTCAAAAAGCAATATATTTTTCCACCGCCTTGTGGTATCTCCCCAGGTCAAGCCTAGAAAGCACCTTTTTGTTTTGTTTGATTTTTAACAATCGGGTATTCCAACTGACACCCTTATCGGGAGTAGAAAAAGCATTTACCTAAAACTATCATTAGAAAGTTTAGATAAAAACTTTTTCTACCCGAGTATTTTACTATAATTGTTAAATACAAATCTAACGACAGTGTATCATAAAAATAGCATCCTGTCAATATTAGATTTTGGCTAATGTTAAGCAAAAAAAATAAAGCGGGTTTTTTACTCTCACTCGCTTATCCACAACCATGATGACTTATCTAATATTAAAAATTAGGATTTACTAGACGCTAATTTAACAAATGAATAAACTTTTTCGTATTCTTCAGCCGCATTCATTGATGATGTGTCCAAAAATAAATCATAATGCTTCTTATCAAAAATATCTACGTCATAATATTTTCTGTACCGAATCTTGTCACTCTGGACTCTTTCTTTGATGGAAATGAGAACTTTTTCATATCCATCTAAACTTATATCCTCGTTTCTATTTGGTTGATGGCCTGACTGGATGGCTTGCCAGATGCGTTGCGCCCCAACCTCATCACTGACACCCAAGTATATTTTTAGCGAGTGGGGGATGAATAAGAAAGCGGTACGGCTCTCTATCACAAAATCATCCTCTTGCTCGCCAAGCTGACGGCAATAGTCATCAAATTTTTTATCAGTGATATTACTCTCCTCTCCTAATTTATTAAAATCAGCCAGAGTCATTCCTTGGGCACGGGCTGCCTCGCGACGCATGCCCCCGATATAGTAACGTTTGAAACCTAACGCGGCAGCTAACTTTTTGGCTACCGTACTTTTACCTGAACCCGGTTTGCCGCTGATGCTCACAATCATAATTAATAACGTTTATGACTTGGGCGAGGGCCAGCGCGATGCTCGCTGCGGTTTTCCCGAGGAGCGCTAGACTCATTAAAAATTTTATGGGATAGCTCTATGCGTCCTTTTTCTTTATCAACTCCCATCACTTTTACTTTCAATTTATCTCCAACCTTAACGATGTCAGACACCTTGTCGATCCGCTCATTTTTAAACTGAGAAATATGAACCATGCCGTCCTGGCCGGATGTTAACTCCACGATAGCCCCAATTTCATTTCCTTTCATACGATCAGTGACTATTTTTAAAACAGTTCCTTCATAAACTTCCCCCACGGTAATTTCGTGAGTCAGATCCTTGATCCAGTCCAGTGCTTTTTCCGCCATGGCATTATTAGTAGAGGTAATCATGATAATACCATCATCCTCAATATCAATTTTTATCACGTCACTGCCTCCACACTCATCGATAATCTTATTAATAGTTTCGCCTCCCTTTCCGATAACATTCCGAATTTTTTCTGGATCAATCTTCAGTGAAGTAATGCGCGGAGCATATTGAGACAACTCCGCTCGAGGTTCAGATATTACTTTGGCCATATTTTCTAGAATCTTTAGACGAGCATCTTTAGCTCTAGCCAGAGCCTCAGATATTATATCTAAATCTATACCGTGTAATTTTACGTCCATTTGAATAGCGGTTATCCCCTCGGTAGTGCCAGCAACTTTAAAATCCATATCACCATCATGATCTTCTACTCCCTGAATATCAGTCAATATTTTATAATTTTTAGGATTGTTATAATCAGTAATTAAACCAATAGCGATACCCGCCACCGGATTTTTGATCGGAACACCGGCGTCCATCAGCGCTAGGGTGGTGCCACAGCAGGAAGCCTGCGAAGAAGAACCGTTTGATGAAAGAACCTCAGAAACTACTCTGATAGTGTAAGGAAATTCTTCCCGATCTGGTAAAACAGGTTCTAAAGCTTTTTCCACTAAGGCGCCGTGCCCTATCTCCCGGCGACCGGCTGATCGCATTGGCTTAGCCTCGCCAACGGAAAAGCCTGGAAAATTATAATGATGCATAAAGCTCTTGGTACCACTTTCTTCCATTGTATCCAGTGTTTGCTCATCTCCTGGAGAGCCAAGTGTTACCACAGATAGTACCTGAGTTTCACCCCTATTAAACAAGCCCGTACCATGAGTACGTGGTAAAACCCCAACTTCACTGGATAATTCCCGTATTTCATCAACTCCACGTCCGTCCACTCTCTTACCCTCTTCCAGAACCATGGTTCGGGCAACTGCCTGGAATTGATCGTCAATCATGCCAATGGCCTTGGCCCTCTGCTCTTTGGAAACCTCATTATCATCTTTTAATTCCTCATCTAGCCCATCCTTGAGATCAGCCATGGCTGCTTTTTGCTCCAGCTTATCTTTTATACTAAATAGCTTCCGTATCTTATCTCCGCTATATTCATCTATTTTCTTTTCAATTTTAGACCAGATTGCCTGCTCCTCGTCAGTTGTCTTGGCCTTAACAGTCTCAATTTTTGGCAGACCTATTTTATTTTGAATATCTTCAATAAAATCATAAATCTTGCTGTAACTTTTTTGCCCGAATTGCATAGCCTCAAAAATAATATCCTCAGGCACTTGAGCGCCACCAGCTTCAATCATTAATACCTTAGTCTTAGTACCAACTATTACTAGATCTAATTCACTTTTTTCCCTGGCTTCATAGGTTGGGTTGATTACCCACTCGCCATCCACCCTGCCAATGCGACATCCAGCTACCGGGCCATTCCATGGAATATCAGATACTGATAAGGCGGCTGAAGCAGCGATCAACGAAACTATATCTGAATCATTTTCTTGGTCGACTGATAAAACTGTCAGAACTACCTGCACATCATTACGAACAGTCTCATCAAAAAGAGGCCTGACCGATCGATCAACCAGTCGAGCGGTTAAGACTGCCTCGTCAGAGGGACGACCTTCACGCTTGATGAATCGCGATCCCTTTATTTTACCAGCGGCGTATAGGCGCTCTTCATAATCCACCATTAAGGGGAAGTAATCTATCCCCTCGCGGATATTACTGCTGATAACCGCCGTAGCTAAAACTACCGTCCCACCATATTGGACGGTACAGGCGCCGTTGGCCTGACCAGCCAAGCGACCGAACTCAAACTTCATCGTTTTACCGGCGACTTCGATTTCAAAAGACTCCACTTTCTTTTTCATTTTATACATTCCTTTACTCTGATCTTATCGCCAGGACAGTTCATAAACTTATATTCAGGGACGGATAGCTACTATCCACACCCGCATAAAAGTCTACGATAACTTTGCCCAGCAAACTATATTTATTCAATCAGAATGATTAATTATTATTTACGAATCAAATTTCTACGAAAACTAATTAAATATTTCTTTTTATTATCACTTAAATCAGTAAAATCGTCTGCAACATGTACTAGCTGAGAAGAGGCTGACTCACCAAAGGCTATTACTTCTACGTGCTGCCCGATATTCTTAAGATAATTTACTAAATCTACGAAATCACCGTCGCCGGTAACTAAGACAACCACGTCCAGCTTAGACGATAAGCGGATGGCATCAACGGCCACGCCAATGTCCCAATCTCCTTTTTTATTACCCCCGTAGAAAATCTGTAAATCTTTCATTTTCACTTCAAAACCCTGATTGCCAAGTGCTTCAAAAAATTTCTGCTCATCCACATTCTGAGCCTTAATGACGTAGGCGATAGCCCGAATTAGCCGGCGACCAGCCACTGCAGTTTTCAATATTTCACCAAAATTTACCTTAGCACTGTACAAATTTTTTGCCGAGTAGTACATGTTTTGTACATCGACAAATAATCCAACTCGCTGATCTTTATGCTTTATCATTTCCTCTTAATCTTCAGACTCTTAATCAGATCCTCAAAACTTTTTTCATTTTCCTTTTCTAAATAACGCAAAAGCCGGCGCCGCTGCCCTAGCTTGCGTAGCAGACCACGTCTGGATGAAAAATCTTTTTTGTGGGATTTGAGATGATCAGTCAATCGCTCAATCTCTTTAGAGAGTATGGCGATCTGAACTTCCGGCGATCCGGTATCGGATTTATGAGTCCTATATTTCTCAATCAGCTTATCTTTTTGATTTTTGGTTAACATATATTGTCTCCTGTCCGCGAATCCCTAGTAAATGGCTAACCACCCCAAAAACCAAGAAAACGTAATTTATTAATAAGTACTCTATAGTATAGGAAATAGTAGGGTGCTGTCAAGGGGAAAAAGAAAAATCCCGATTCAGGAAATCTGAACCGGGATACGTCAATGGCTGTGAACCAATCTTTAATCGTGGCCGTTGCATCTTATGGGAATCCATCCTACTAAACACGCTAGTACAAAAGTCTCCAGGGCGACTGTCCAGTAAACTACTAACGGCACGCGGACGAGTACAAATATATCTACGAGTACAACTATAATTAATATAATTGTACCAACGATTAAGGTATACCAGGTGCCCCCTTTTATCCCGTCGTCGCAGCAAATGCCACCAATAATCGCGACCATAACATTTAGAATCAAGCCTGACCACAGCAAGGCCGCAGGCCATCCCGTTTCATCAGCTACTATAATAGTAGCTAACACTGATAGGATCAAAATCAGAAAAAACTTTCCCAAATGACTCACAATAAGTCCTCCATTTTAGAAATAAAAGTTTCGCGACTTTTTTAAAAGGTCGCACTATCTTAAGAGTTATCAATTAAAAGAGCTTTTAAATATTAAATCACCTTATCAGTCATGCTAGCATGTGTCAATCCTCGACCAATAAAAAAAGCGCCTTGGATATTTCCAAAGCGCATTCATTTAAAATTCCTCTAAAGTTATAGGAGGGTAGCTGCTTGCTTTAAGACAGCTTTCGCCTCCTTTAATTCAGGAACTGTTTTCTTAACTACCAATCGGTCGGCAGTACGCACTTGACTAATTACTTTCTTAGCTACCGGATGCTTAAACCCCGACTCATCAACTTTAGTAAGCCTCCGAGCCAGCTGACGCAGTCGGGTTATAACGCCATCGCACTGCTTCTGATTTACGCTAGTTGGTTTGCCAAACAGCATAAAGGTAATTTGAAGAATCAAATCCTCAATCTCAGTACGGACCCGGCTCAGGGCCAACGAATTCCAGCTCTTGCGCAGCTCATCTCTTGCCTTGGCTGCCTCGTAGTGTCTGATGAAGAAACTCGCATTACTAAACTCACTACTTACATGAGCTGCGGTACGGTCAAAAGGTGCAATATCATAACGGCTAATCTGCTGTACGTAGAACCCAAGCTGCTGAACAATTGAATCTCTTGTAGCACTTCTTAGCATCTCTATGGCACTGTTCTTGGGGTGGAATAACAAACTTAGAAAATTATAGACTCCCTCTAGGTACAATTCCATCTCCTCGATGATAGACTTAAGTATCAGTCGACGGGCGATGATATGCGGCTCAATGCAGCTGATGTTCAACGTCCTCTGCTTTAATTTATTCATCACGCCTACAGATACTGCCATCTTAGCCGAGGGATTTACTCGCTCCAGCCGATCAAAAACAGTGGCCAAGCTAATTGTCATATCGCGAGCCTTGCGCTTATTTTCGTCGCGCGGGCTTTTCCCGATCTGTTCAAGGATACTCTGAGCCATTTCGAGAAACGTTATCCCCAGCTCGTGGGCATTACCGATCCGTAATCCTGAGACTACGATATTGTATTCCTCGAGAGCCTGCCTAGCTTTTAATAGCTGCCCTTTTTCGCCGTGACGATAAGTAATGCCATACTGCTCCTCTAGCAAATGATAAGTGTAGCGCTCAGCGTCATAGATGCTATTAAATACTTGATAAAGCAAATACTTTTGATCATGATATTTGATCTCGTATTTGTCATCACGCATAGCGGTATGGCCTACGATATTCAGCCAAACTGGAATCAATATCTTTCCTCGCAAAGGTCCCATAATTGCTACGCGGATGTCTCCGCCACATAGACCGCCTCGAGCCTCTACTTTTTTCAGATTTCCGTTATCAGATATCTGCACATGTCGTATCCTACCGCTGCCGATGCGGTTAAACGGGTCAACATACATTGTCACCTCTCTTTTTTTATTTTCAATATACTATTTCTGTTTCAAAATTCGAATCAATCTTACGCACTTAATAACTATTTGTCAATAAAAAAAACAGCTCTGAGAATAACAATGGTTAGACAAAAGAAAAAGTCCCAGACAGATTTGTCTGAGACTTTGGTACGGCTAGAGAACGACTGAGTCAAATTGTTATTATCCAGAGGGCGCGAATGTTAGATTCTGTTTCCCCGAATAATATATTAAACTCGAAATTACCTATACCGACTTGGGGGCCGATTTGCAGACGCGTCGCATCAGAGCTAAATAATTCCCAGTAGAGGCCAAAAAAAGAGTTATGCGTTTCAAATTTACGGCGTAGTTGTCCCCAATAAAAAAAATCATTATCATGATTGATTACATGGAACTCGTGCTTAGTCTGAATGCGTGGTTGTATATAATGCGATACTTTTAACGCGGCAAAGGCCACACCCGAGAGTCCGCGGTAATCCACAATCATGCCGATACTGCCGGTCGTCTGCCCTCTAGAAAAAGAGGCGTACATCCATGGCTGCTGGAAGCCACTGCCGATAAAAAGAGCGAGCTTCGGCGTGAAAGTAAAAATGGGAAAATCATAATTACCTTCAACTATTACTAACGCTTGCGGAGGCAAACTACGAGTATTAACCTCAAGCGCTGAAACCGACGTAGCAGTTACCATGTACATGGTAATGAGTATAAAAAGAACTAACCATCTCTTCATCGTGACATCCTTTTCTGTATATATTTTTTTGTTTCTATTTTTTAACAGGTAAATATACACCAATCTACCTTGCTTGTCAAGGGTAGCAAGGTTCATCTCCTTGGTAGACACTAGATAAAATAATAAAATCCTATGTATCCTTTGACCTGTCCGAGCTTGTGTCGTAAAATGAAATTGTCAGAAGGCTGACAATTTCATCCTGCAATCCCGTAATCGGAATTAAGGATCTCATACTTTTTTACTATGCCCAACCAGTTAAACAATTATATTTCTGACTACCTTGAGTATTTGAATAAAGATACTGCTACTGCCGCACAAACTATTAAAAATTACCAATTCTACTTGGGGAGGTTCATGGAAGCTACTGGCGCAACAGAACCAAACGACATTACCGAAGAAAAAGTCAAGACTTTCCTGGAATTTCTAAAACAAATACGTAATGGCCGCGGCGAGCTGATGAAACTAAGCACCCAAAATTATCACTTGATTGCCTTGCGCGCTTTTCTTGATTACCTAAAAAATGTTGGGGTTACCTCCTTACCCGCTGAATCAGTAATTCTAAATAAGACTAAGAGGCAGCCAATCGTGTACCTGGAGGGATCCGATTTAGAAAAATTACTGGAGGCTCCCTTGCACACAAAAAATTTCAGCATCATTCAGACGCGCGATAAGGCAATCCTAGAACTGCTCTTTAGCACCGGTCTAAAAGTTTCTGAGATAGCCTCCATGCGCCGAGCCCAAATTAAATTTAACCTCAGTGAAATCGCCATACCCAATGATACAAATTCGTCGCGAACAATCCCCCTAACTAATCTGGTAAAATATTGGCTAAAACAATATCTGGAGGCTAGAATCGATTCTGCGCCCGCGTTATTT
>JADFTK010000046.1 GCA_022560375.1 Patescibacteria group bacterium | reverse complement strand
TCGAACCGACAACCTACTGGTTAACAGCCAGTTGCTCTACCATTGCCCGCCAGAGGCGGGTCCGCCTTTGGCGGAAGCTCTGGTGCCACAAAAAAATCCTAACCTCTAGCAACCAGATTCTCACTTTTTTAAAACGACCATTATTATTGCTTATTTTCTTTAGAATATATAAATCCACTTCGGGAAAATGCCTTCAATTATTGACATCTCCCTTTTTGCGCGATTACATAATGAAACTTAACGTCCCCAGCCTGTAAGCCAGAAATTGTCCTGACAAACGCACCCGTATCTTTCATTAAGCCAATAGTATCCATGTTCCAGCTAGCCGGAGTCCTTTGGATTGTTAGGTAGATATCACCATCGTATACTTTTTGCCAATTCCCCAGACTCTTGCCATCAACCACTACTTGTAGAGTGTCGGCATTAAGTCCTTTTAGTGTGAACTTATCATACTCAAGCCAGGGCAACTTGATCCCAAACATCCCTGGCTGGCGATAAGTAGTATACACAGTCGTACATGTAAGAGTGTCTTTGTATTGAAAATTCGCCACGGGCTTAACTGACTTGATACTAACGGCCACTACCGGATAAAAATAAAATGTGCCGGCGACTAAAATAATAAGCGCGATAACCACAATAATAGAAGGAATAATGACTGACCATCTAATTTTAAAATTGAATTTCATAGTTTTTTACTTCTTTATTACTTAATTATTTAAAAATATATATGCAACCAATAACTCTTAAAGATTGGGTGCCTGCGCAAATTGATTGGCAAGCACCCATTACTACGCTCATGCCCTAGTCCTAATAGCGGATTCGGGCACGAACTGAATTCGCTATCTGGGTATCAGATCGTCCAGCATTACGCCAGGTATATATCCAGCGTTTTTGAACTAACTTACCAGCCTTGGTTGAAGCACGATAGTCGATCTGTTGGCAGGTATGGTAATTATACCACCCATCGTAGCCGGGCCCATCCCATGCTGATCCGCATAACCAGGCTGCGCATATACCACCATTGTATTGGTCACACGGGGGATTGGGCGCCCATGCGTCCAAAATGCCATCAAACTGATGTGGGGTAAGTTCATAGAAGCAAACTGGTAGATAAAAAACTACTACCCATTCACTCCATACGCACCACCCGCCCACGTTTTCCACGGAGGAGCCATATATATCGACTTCAGTGGTCAATGCCTTAGGCACAGAAGCTGACTTCCGCAGAGAGAGATCGGACGGATCAACATAGTACCACTGCTTATCGGTAACGACTGCAAAAACAGTATCGGCAGCAGGGCTGTCTGGAGACCACACCATCATTTGCACAGCGATAATCTCCTCGGGCAGAACGCCAAGCTCTTTGATAATCGTTTGTGCCGCCGGATGGTTCGACTGAGGCTCTTGCTTCGGGCATTCTGGACAGCCACGCTGTTTCAACTCATCCATGATTCGATCCTGAATTTCCTGAGGGTAGGAATGAATCAAGGCCAAGGCGTCTTCCTCGGAATTGAGAGTAGCCAGACTGTCGAGGACATGAGCCACAATCATATCAACTGATTCGTTTGGCACTGTATTATTGGCAACCGGATTCGACTGCTCATCTACCTGCGAGCAGCCCGCGAACACCAGCACAAGCGCCAATGTCGTAAGAAACAGAATTCTTGGGTATCTCACTAGATACCTCCTTCACATTTTGGGTTTCTGTAAAAATAACTTTAACAACTACAATACTAATCCTTCAGTAACGACCTCCTTTCTTTATATTGTAAAATGTACGATTTTTTATTTTAACTACTAATTTGTAATGTTGATAATAACTTATCTAAATATTTACGTCTAATTCATATATACTGACAGGAACCGGTCGCCCGACAACTTCGCGGATAACCTCCGGGGGCAGGACTCGAACCTACGATATCCGCGTTAACAGCGCGGCGTTGTACCAGCTCAACTACCCCGGAATGTTGTAATAAAAAAATTCCCGCTGGTCAGCGGGATTCAACTTATTATTATTTCAAAACAAAATCACGCCGACGTCAAACGGTTATTATTGTAATTATTTAATTTGATGATTTGTTTTATCATAACAACTAGCATTTTATACTATTTCTTCTATTTAGTCAAGTTTCTTACGCATTTCATAAAATAATATGGATGCGGCATTGGCTACGTTTAAAGATTCAGATTCTTGATTAATTTCAATTTTAATAAACCCATCGGATATATCAATAATATTCTGCTTTACCCCATGCGCTTCACTACCGAGGACCAAACAATATTTAATACCCAGCTTAGCATTTTCAATAGTTTGAGCATTATCAGATCTGGCTGTATAAACTTTCATTTTTTCTTTAATTTGAATCAATAACTCTCTATTCATATCACCCGAAATATTTATTCGAAAAATTGAATCTTTGGCCGCTTGGATTGTTTTATAATTATAAATATCAGCACAATGCTCATCCACTACAATATTTCTTATCCCAAAAGCCAAGGCTGACCTGAAGATAGTGCCTAAATTTCCAGGATCCGATATACCATTTAAATACACTATAATTGTTTTATAATCTATTGGTTGATTAATATTTTTGAATACTGCACACACTCCGGCCGGTGTGCTTAAATCTGAATATGATTTACTAACATTATCCGATACGATTTGATAATTATCATCTAATGACCTAATAAAATCTTCATTCTTATCTATAAATTTTTGAGTAATATAGATTGAGGTGAATTTATAGCCAACCTGCAACGCGCTGTTAATTATTTTCAAATTTTCTACCTTAAATGTGCCAAATTCGTCCCTAAACTTTTTTTGGCTTAATTTTCTTAATAATTTTATTTTGTCATTATCCTTACTGATTATTATTTCATGCTCCATATCATTTATTTTTTTTATTCATTACCCGCTCGAACAGCCGTCGGCGTGCAAGATATTCGAATACTCAAGAGTAATACCGTTAGCGAAAAAAAATACCGAGTATTTCCTGATAATGGGACGGACCCTCTTATCACCATTATTCATACATTATTATAATATCAAATTTTCTGACTGTATCCTAGGATATGAATTATCCCTCTCGTTGGTCCCGAACGAGCAATACAATAACTATACGGAAGGGATAGAAAACCTACTTACTTAAAGGGGTTCCTAAAAACAAAAAATCCCGCTGGTCAGCGGGACCGCCCACTAAAATAGTGTCACGACAAGTCACGCCAAAGTCAGACGGTTATTATTTATATTATTTTCTTTGGTGACGTGATAAATCATAGTAAGGCTACCTTATATGATAACGATTTTACCGTCAAGGGCTAGAGCTTAGTTCTCACTAAATTTCAGCTTTTCAATGGTAACCGCTATTAAAATGACAGCCATAATACCTAAGGCATATCCTAGCTTAGCACCACCGCTGGCGGTCAATAGCTGTTCGCCAAATGACACTAAAATCAGCAGATTTATAATAAAGCCAACGCTGACAATTAGCAGGAACCTCTTAAATTTAATATTAGATAACCCAATGACAAAGCTGATGATATCTATGGGGAATATTGGAATAGCATAAATTAACCAGATCAAAGTCTTGTTACGGTGTAAAAATTTATCATATTTTTCAATTTTATCCTTAGAAACTATTTTCTCAGCAAATGGCCGGCCTAGCTTACGAGAAATAAAAAAAGCAATTACCGAACCCACCACATTACCTATCCAGGCATACAAAATACCCGGCCAAACTCCATACAGGACGCCAATGACAATAGGGAAGATAGTACCAGGTATGGGGGCAATAACTGTTTCAATTATTATAATAGCTATAATAGCTAATGGCCCCAAGCTGCCAAACCTCTCAGTGAGCTCATTGATTTCAGTCTCGGTGGGCAATTCCGGCTGCCAAACTAAAAAAACCAGGATGATCACCAAGAATATACCCACCACAATTAAATCAGTTTTCCATACATTTTTATTCCTATGAAAAACCTTATCAAATATCGATTTGAGGCTACTCATGCCCTGTATTGTATCGTAGATTCATACAAAAAGAAAATCCCGCACTAAAAAATAATTGAATATGGGGAATAGAAAACAGAACTAACGAGGATTGCCCAACGAGCGCCTATCCTTTCTTAAATCCATGAAACGAGCCAAGGAAATCTCGAACAGGCTGGGGCAGGATAGAAAAACACTGCTATACATAGAGGAGGTCGCCTATCAAAAATCCTTCATTGACGCACTTAAAAATGACGGGTACCCGGCCAGAGGTATGCCTACTCTCGGCACGAATAAAGAAAGCCGCTTAAAAACGGTCAGCCAATACTTGGAAAACGGTCAAGTATTTTTCCCTCACCGTGGAACGGAAACATTAATCAGCCAACTGCTGGGTTTTGGTGCAGAACGGCATGATGACCTAGTGGATGCTTTTACGATTATTGTTGGTGAATTATTTAAAAACGTACGACCCCCAACTAGGTGGCCAAAAAATGATTACAATAATCCCGAAAGCAAGCCGATTTTTGACGGTATCTTAGACATGGATTTCTAACGGACTTTTAGAGCTTTTGGGTGATTTTACGTATATGAAGAAGGGAATTGGCTAGTTAAAACTATTTAGTACGTTAAAAAATAATCCCCAGTTGCCGTGAAGCAACCGGGGATGGTTGTAATATATACTATTTTCCTTTCCTTTTTTTCTTAAAGAACCTTGCTTGTGAATGATGCAATGCACTCTTAGGAATTCCTGCTCGAAGACAAGCCTGTATGTGCCCACCAAAACGACGCTTGTACACGTCCACTGCTAGCAGAATCCCATCTCCACTGAAATCAGATAGCATTGGAGCTCTACGATTCTTCCGATAAAACAATCGGAGTTTTACGAGAAGTTCCCGGTTAGTAACCTCCTTTACTGCAAGACGGGGTGGTAGAGGAACGCAAGCTCGCTTCAATGCTTGAGTGACAGAACCAAAGCGTTGTGTAAGGACCTTGGCATCAGCGAGATCGTCCTGTCTTCCATACTCAGAAGTTTTCGGTGCACGCCCCTTCTTCCGATAAAACACCTGAATAGCCTCTATAATCTCACCGTCACTCATGTGCTTTGTTTTCAATCGTCTCGCGTCAGCAGGATCGATAGGAACACCTGCAAGTTTGCAGGCTCCGATAAGCCCACCAAATCGACTACCATACGTTTCAATAGAAGGCATTCCATTCTGACTCCCAAATTCATCGCCACGAGGAGCGCGACCATAGTTACAGTAAAAGCTCTGCAGAACATCAAGGAGCTCGACGTCTGTAGTCCTCCAAGGAATCTCGACGGATATACCGGCAAGTGTACGTGCCCGCGGCAAACTACCAAAACGGTCTCGGTAAGTCTGATTACTCGGCATTCCCTTTTGAGGCAACAGATCATTCTTAACTGGCACTCTATTATGTTTACAGTGAAACTCTCGAAGTCGCTCAAGCAGTTCGTCATCCGTAAGCTCTTCAGCTAACATCTGACCAATCTGGCCTTTACTAAGGGCTGATTCTGGAATTCCTGCCTTTAGCATTGCCTTCACAATGCTACCGAAATAGCGCTGGTATACTCCCGTGCCTGCCAATCCTTTTGCAGTACAGAAATCGGCAAACTTGGGTGCTCGCTTTTCTCGGACATAAAAATCCCAGAGATACTGTAATAACCGCTCATCGGTGAGTGGCAACTTCGCCTGCTTAAGTAATGCGATGATTTTTTGGACTCGCTCTTCAAACACGACCTTGCCCCAGTCAACAGCAAACTTCTTGCGTTTTCCGGCTCCGGTTTTACCACGTGCTTTAGCTAGGTCCTTAAGCTTCGTACGTAGCTCATCAAGGAATGCAAGCCGCTCACAGTTGGCGACGAAATCAAGTACTAGGACTTTCTTCTTACCAAGCAGTTTGCGAAGCCCCCGTCCGAGCTGCTGACGGAAAATACGCGGTGACTGCGTTGATCGCAGGAATACGAGCACGTTCGTTTCAGGAATATCGATCCCCTCATTGAACTGATCCACCGTAACTGCCGTACACACAATTCCCTGCCGTATGAGAGCAATACGCTTATCACGTTCTGCTTTCGGTACTTTAGAGTGTATTGCGACAGCGCCAGGCATCATTTCTGCAAATTGATTCGCATGCTCAATGCTCGCATCAAAAACGATGATACGCGGATTAGCAATACCCTGCACCTTCCTGAGTATAGTCTCAACAATTTCTTCATCACGTTTACGCGCAAAGAAAATCCTATTGAGTTTTTTTATACTCACCAAGTGCGGTGGAACATCAATCTCACCCTTATCAACTATCTCATCAGCCATGATGCGATAGTCAACTGGCGTGAGCAAACCCTGGGTAAGAGCTTCTTCCAAATCGAGGCTGAACACTTCAGGACCAAAGATCTCCCGGATATCAATCATATCCATTCGGTCAGGTGTTGCCGTCATGCCAAGCAAGAACTCTGGTCGGAAGTAATCGATTACTTCCCTATAGGTTAGTGCCTGACTATGATGCGACTCATCAACAACTATGTAGTCAAATCGCTCCACGCCAAATGGTCGACGGCCTTTCCGTTTTTTCCCGAACAGTGCTTGCTGCAGGCTCTGAAACGTAGCAAACGTAACGTCAGCTCGAGTTTGCTTATCCTCTCCGTTGAAGAAGCCGTACGTTACTGAGTTACCGAAAATCTGTTCGTACGAAATCGCAGCCTGCTCAAGCAAATCATTCTGGTGTGCCAGAAATAACATACGGGCGCCAGGATGCTGATGACGGAACCGCCGGAAGTCGAAGGCAGACGTAAACGTCTTTCCAAGACCGGAAGCCATGACATACAATGCCACCGCAAAACGTCTTCGTCGTGCCGATGTAATCGCTGCGAGACACTCATTTTGGTGTGGCCACGCAACAATTCTTCCTTTCTTCTTTTTCACGAGTTACCTCACTTTTCTATATCATTCTTTTCATATTTCAATGTTAACGAACACTGCAACTGTTATTTAATGCAGCCTAATACCTTAATAAATTACACCTATTTAGTCAAGTTTTTATAAGTCTGATTCAATCAAAAACATCTCCTATTTATTGGGAGGTATTTTTGGTTATGAAGAAAATAAAGAAGCCCCAGCGATTAAACCCGAGCTTCTAAAAAAGAACATTATTGAAAATACTATCCCTGAATCAAATCATTAACATGACCTGACAATCCTGTAGCATCACCTGAGATGTCCGTCACATCACCTGAGATGTTAG
>JADFTK010000010.1 GCA_022560375.1 Patescibacteria group bacterium | reverse complement strand
ACATTAAATACCGCTACCTTATCTGATGGCTGGCATCGTATTCAGGTTGATGCGGTAGACGCTGTGGGCAACCGCAGTGATAGCATTGAAGTACGGGTCAATGTCCGCGGACCGGGTGGACCATCCATAGCTAGTGCTGTAGTTCATCCTAAATGGGGTATGCCTGACGACATTTTTTGCATGGAAGCAGATGTAATAGATGGTGATGGTATAGCCCGAGTACAAGCAGTTATCCAGTATCCTGATGAGACAATAGTTGATAGAATAAATATGACTTTGGTTAGTGGTAATACCTATCATGGTGATTGGGATTCAACTGGATTTCTTAATGTCGCTTATTACGTTGATATTGAAGCGGAGGATAATTTGGGCAATATTAGCGAACTTGAAAATATACTAGGTGGTATCGGATCTTGCCAATTCGGTCCACAGCCGCCAATTATTACCAGCTCGCTTACTTTCACTGCTTTCGAAGGCACGTCCTTTAGTTACTTTATTACTGCCCTCAACAGTCCGACCAGTTATGCTTGTTCTGGCGCTGGACTACCAGCGTGGGTCAGCTGTAATGCCGTTACAGGCGAGGTCTCAGGAACGCCGCCTAGTGTAGGAAGTTTTGACTTTTCCATAACAGCTGCAAATGCCAATGGTGATGACACCCAAACGTTAGATTTAACTGTAGAAATTTTTGGTGGGGGCGGCGGAGGTAGTTGTTCTGAATGTTCCAATAATTATTCTTGTGGGTATTCATCTCCCGGCACATGTGATGACGCTCCGGGTTGTGACTGGAACTTTGCGTTTGGTACTTGTGAAAGTACTTATAATTGTGATGCATTTAGCGGTAATGAGGTTAAATGTACTGGGATATCAATATGTACCTGCAATGGATTTTAGTATGATTAATTTAATAGTTTATTAATTAATAGAGATTAAAAGTATGAAAGTAATAAAAAATCTATTTTTCTTATCATTCCTAGCCACTGGCCTCTCCCTGGTATCCTATGTGGCATTGGCTCAGGTAAATATTAGTGACTTCGAAGTGCCAACTTTTGAGGTGGCTCCGACGGCCGGTCCGGTACTGAGTGGTTCTGGTGTTACCATGTCCGCCGGTAATGTCGTTCAGGATGATAATTTGCGTATCACTACTGAGGCGACAGATGTATCTGGTATAGAGACAGTATTAGCTGTTATCAAAGACGGGTCAGGATCTACTATTGTTACCATCACTCTGTATGATGATGGAGTACATGGTGATGGCTCACCTGGTGATTCGATTTTCTCGAATACCTGGAACGTAGGCAGCACTGCTGACGGAATTTACTCTATTGATATTCAAATGACCGATCGTTTAGACAATTCCAGTACCGTTACCAATGCCATAAGCTTGAATGTGGGACCGGCCTTGTGTACTGCTGATTCAGAGTGCCTTACATCCGGGGATGGGGACGTGTGCTGCGTAAGTACGGGGCTATGTGCTTTTAGTGGATGTGCCGTCAATAGCGATTGTGATGATTTTGATGGCAGTACCATAGATACCTGTAATACCGCCACTTGCCCATCAGTTTGCCAAAATACTCTTATTACTACCTGCACTGACAATGATAACTACTGCCCATCTGGCTGTGTGATTGCTAATGATAACGATTGCTCGGATATTACGCCACCGACGGTCAGTTTTAAATTTCCTCCCTCAGATGGATTTCCAATAGATACGATTAATTACGATGTAGTTGTATACGCCACTGACACTGATTCCGGTATTAGTAAGGTAGAGTTCTATGTTGACAGTGAAGCATCACCAAGAGATACTCAGCTATTTGATTCGCCGGCAGGTAGCGGTGACTACATTTCAATCTTAGATGCTAGTAGTTTAACCAATGGTCTTCATACGCTAAAAGTTATTGCTTACGATAATGTCGCATTACAGTTCATTATTACCAGAACGGTGGATATTAATATAATATCAGCCGCGCCGTTTAATGTGCAGATTACCGCACCGACTGACGGCTCGTCGTATGCCAGGTCTGATACTATTCAATTTGCTGTCCACGCTGAAGATGATGTAGCTGTTACTCAACTGAGTCTGTATAGTGTTACCGGCGGATTATTTTGGACGCTTGCCACCAACGGTCCTTCAATTACAGTACAAGCAGGAATTGCTGCTAGAAGTATTTCTAGAATTCCTGAAGCAATTATTAAGTACGTAGACGTCCCTTCCGGATTTAGATCACCATTTATTTCCATCGCCAGGGCGGCAGAAGAGTGCACTACTTCCTCCACTACGGTATTTCGAGATGTATATGCATCAGCAGTAGATGGGGATAGTCAGGCGACTTTGAGTGGTACTATTCAAATTGCCATCGTCACCACCACTACTTCCTGCATTAATATTAATAGTGGCGGAGGAGCGTAACCCTAATTAAAAATGTATCAATGTAAATTGTTTTAGTGCGTATTTATGGCCAATAATAAATTTCCAATTGAAGACATTTTTGAAGAAACAGATAAAGTCTCTTCTGGTAATGCCAGTCGGCCGGCACAGCAAAAACCAGCGGTCCCGAAAAAGCAACCGACTGTTACTTCCGGTAGTGCAACCCCTGAAAGTCGCCGGCCTCCGCCAACGGAGATTCCCCCTCGTCAGTCACTACGGAAAGTAATATTAATTGTATTGGCTATTGTTGTAATTGCCGGCGGTGTAGCTATTTTATTAGGTAGCGATGTATTTAATAGCCAGGACACTAGTACTCAGGTAGAGGCAGTTAATGACGCTAAGGCCATAGATACAAATTCTACAGACGCCGGAGAAACATTTGTTGAATTACCGACTGTGGTGGCGTCCATGATTGATACTGATGGTGATGGTCTCTCTGACGAGGAAGAGCAACAGTTAGGATTAAATATACAAAACCAGGATACTGACTCGGATGGTTTATTTGATTGGGAGGAAGTCAAAATTTATCAGACCAATCCTCTGAAGAGTGATACCGACGGAGATGGTAATCCTGACGGAGCCGAGGTTGCCAATGGATACAATCCTAAGGGACCAGGGTTGCTACTGGATCTCCAAGCGGAGATACTTAAATTAAATAATTAAATTAAAAAAAATAAAAGATGCCTAGTGAACAGCCAACTGAACAAAAACAAGAGCAGAACATCGTAGCCAGGAAAGCCCGCATTTCCACCATGCCTCAGAAATTTTATGTGGATAAAAAAACTGGCGGGGGAAGCAAGAATTCTTTTTTGGTAGTGGCTATTGCTATAATTGTAATTTTAATTCTTGGGGTGGCGGGGTATTTTGCCTACCAAAAATATGGCGGAACCAATCAGGCAAGCATCAATAATGAAAATACATCGGCTGTAACTACCAACACATCTATAACGAACAATACTAATAATACTAATAATAATACGGCATTGAATAGTAATATAACCTTGAATAGTAATTTTAATACCAATATCAGCAACCTCTCTACTAATCTGAATACCATATTGAATACCAACATAGACCTGAATAATATTAACCTCTTCACGAATAGTAACACTAATACCTTGATTAATATCAATGAGATACCGACCAGCGTTGATTCTGACCTCGATGGCTTGACCGACGTAGAGGAGGCACTATTTGGGACTAGCGTATCTCTAGCAGATACGGACGGTGATAATTTTTCTGATGGTCAGGAGGTACTAAATGGCTATAATCCCAATGGACCTGGCCTACTGGAGGATTCAACCACGGTTAGGCTATATAGCGATAGCGTTGACGGGTATTCGTTGCTCTATCCCTCTGGTTGGGTGGTGGCTGATGATCCGCAGAACACCCGAGGTAAGATATTTACTACTAGCGGGGAGTTTATAGCTATAAGTTTACAGGCCAATACAGCTCTTTTATCAGCCAGGGATTGGTATATCACAAAATCACCGGGTATTGATTCGTCCCAGGTCAAATCCGTGAGTAACTGGGATAAGACGATGACTGGAGTTGCTAGCTTGGATGGCCTCACTGTTTATTTTACCAGCGGCAGTTTAGTATATGTAGTTAGCTACAACACAAATATATTAAGCGAAGCAAATTATTCAGCAGTTTTTCAAATGATGTACAAAAGTTTGACATTAACGAGCTCTTCTTCAAATACCAATTCAGCTCTTAACATAAATATTAATTCCAATACAAATAATTTTAACGGGTTGTAATGCAGGTAGCGGTTAATCAAACCAAGTCGTACCGGATAGATAGATCGTTTATTAATAAGCTATTTGCTGTCATGGCCAGGCTAGTGCCTAAATATGCCAAGTGTGAGTTGTCGGTCGCTTTTGTAGATAATGCCGAGATAAAAAAGCTAAATTTCCGTTATCGAAAAAAGAATAAACCAACTGATGTTTTATCTTTTGCCGAGCGAGACAGCAATGATAAATTTAGCAACCGTAGATTCATCGGGGAGATCATTATTGCCTATCCCTATGCTCGCCAACAGGCACGACGGAACCATCGAACAATACGTCAAGAACTGCGAATTCTCTTGACGCATGGTTTTTTGCACTTGGTGGGGTATGATCACATAAAATTATCAGATAGATTGCGTATGCAAAGAGTTGAAAAAAAGATTTTGAGTAAATTCTCTTAACATAAATTAACATGTCGGCGATAAATATTAGAAAATTAGGAAAAAGTTTCCGTTATGCCACCCGGGGGATCTGGTATGTATTTAAAAATGAACAAAATATCCGATTGCAAATTTTGGTAAGCATAGGAGTTATTTTTTTAATGATATATTTACGGGTGTCACTGTGGCAGGCCATTATTTTGATATTAGTAATAGCCTCAGTATTAGTACTGGAACTTATTAATACTATATTTGAAAAGATGGTGGATATATTACGTCCTCGTATACACTACTACGCCGAAGTAATAAAAGACGTCATGGCCGCTGCGGTCTTAGTGACTTCTATCGCTGCGGTTATAGTTGGTATATTAATATTTGCCCCCTATTTTTTTCCTCGGTAAATAATTATCTTATTTAAAACCAAACACTAAATGTGTTCAGTTAGCACCTTGTTCACTTTTGCAAAATATTAGTATATACTTTATAATGTAAACCATAAAACCCTGTCACCACTATGGCAAAGGAAGAAATAATAACAGGACTAGACATCGGTTCAACGGCCATCCGAATTGTTGTTGGACAGCTCAATCCCAATGATAATAAAATTCATGTACTGGGTGCTGCTGAGCAAACAGCCGAGGGTGTGAATAAAGGTTCTATTACCAGTATTGAGGATGCGGTGTCTTCTATTTCTGGAGTCCTAGAAAAAGTTGAGCGGATGACCGGAATCCCCGTAGAACATGTTTTTGTCGGCATCAATGGAAGCCATATCGTCTCACAGGACAGCCATGGCGTGATTGCCGTGTCTAAATCCGACGGAGAGATAAAGGAAGAGGATGTTGAACGAGTAATCGAAGCAGCTCAGGCAGTCGCTACCCCGCCAAATTATGAAATATTACATGTTATCCCTCGCGGTTTTTCCGTGGATAACCAGAAAGGCATCAAAGATCCAATTGGCATGACCGGTATCAGGCTGGAGGTCGACGCCCAAATAATTCAGGGACTTTCGGCCCAAGTAAAAAATCTGACAAAATCAATTTACAGAACGGGCGTTGACATTGATGATTTAGTGCTGGGTATCTTGGCTTCGGCAGAAGCAGCCCTGACCAAGAAGCAAAAAGATCTGGGTGTAGCCTTGTTAAATATTGGCGGATCGACTACCAGCTTACTTGTTTTCGAAGAGGGGGATGTACTGCACACAGCTATACTGCCAGTCGGTTCCAGCCATATAACCAACGATATTGCCATCGGCTTGCGTACCTCCATTGATTTGGCGGAAAAAATTAAAGTTGAGTATGGTTCCGCCTTGCCGGCTGAAATTAATAAACGTGAAGAAATTAGCCTTGATGAAATTGACTCACGAGAAGAAGGAGTGGTTTCACAAAAACACATTGCCGAGATTATTGAAGCGCGTTGCGAGGAAATATTTAAATTAGCAGATAAAGAATTACAAAAAATAGATCGGTCAGGACTTCTACCGGCCGGTGTTATCCTGACTGGCGGTGGGGCTAAGCTGCCAGGTTTAACTGATGTAGCTAAGCAGGAATTTAAATTACCAGCTGCCCTTGGCTATCCACTCGGGCTGGGGTCTACCGCTGTCGACAAGGTAAATGATTTGAATTATTCAACGGCCATTGGCCTTTTGTATTGGGGCGCAGGACTGGCCCAAGCTGGAGGCGATGGTAAAAGATTATCCATGCCAAAATTTTCTTCAGTAGGTGAGGCGACTGATAAAATGAAGAGGTGGTTTAAATCTTTGATCCCTTAAGGTAAAAGTTGTACAATATTAATATGAGCCAAAAGAATACTAGTAAAAATAATATGGAGATAAAGCCAGAAATTGAAACATTTGCCAAAATAAAAGTGGTTGGTATTGGTGGTGGTGGCGGTGCAGCTATAGATCGTATGGTCAACGCTAAAATCCGGGGCGTAGAGTTTATTGCTATCAATACTGATGCTCAGGCACTGCACCATTCCAAATCACCACATAAGGTCCATATAGGCAAGACAGTCACTCGTGGATTAGGCGCTGGCATGGATTCCGAATTAGGACGTAAAGCAGCTGAAGAAAATCAGGATGAAATTTACGAAGTGCTTAAGGGAGCTGATATGGTTTTCATTACTTGTGGACTCGGTGGAGGTACCGGGACTGGAGCTTCTCCACTAATTGCTGATGTGGCTAAAGATGTTGGCGCCCTAACGGTAGCGGTAGTTACCAAGCCGTTTTCTTTTGAAGGCGCCCAGCGAAAAAGTATAGCTGAGACCGGATTATCCGAATTAGCTGATAAAGTTGATACTATTATTACCATACCCAATGATCGTATTTTACAGATTATAGATAAGAAAACATCATTGCTTGAATCATTTAGCACGGTTGACGAAGTATTACGGCAGGGAGTGCAGGGTATTTCCGATTTAATCACTATCCCCGGATTGATTAATGTAGATTTTGCGGACGTCAGATCAGTGATGGAAAATTCTGGTTCTGCTTTGATGGGTATTGGCCAGGCTTCTGGTGAGAATAGAGCTGTGGACGCGGCTAAGGCGGCCATCGATAGCCCCTTATTAGAATTATCTATTGAAGGTGCTAAAGGTATTTTGTTTACCGTCACCGGCGGGCCAAACCTGGGCATGTATGAAGTCAATGAAGCAGCCCGAATTATTACTTCGTCTGCTGATCCGAACGCCAGAGTTATATTTGGTTCGGTCATTGATGAAAACATGAAGGATGATTTGAAGATTACCGTTATTGCTACAGGGTTTGGGGGGAAGCAGAAGTCCCACAAGAAATTAAAACCACTAGGTTTTGGTGAATTGGAACAAAAAGAAGATGTACGCCCAAATTTTACAGCCTCTAGAGTGCCAGAGACCCCAGCCGAGAGGCCATCGCGTCCCATAACTAACTTGCCCACACCCCCTCTAAAGAAAGAAGAAACTTCGGCGCCAGAAGATAAGGGGGATAAGGGGGATAAGGGGGATAAGGGGGATGATGAGGATTTGGAAATTCCAGCCTTCATACGTAAGAAGATGATGTAATACCAGCCCGTGCACCGGCTTCAATGGGTGTCAGGTCATTTAAATAGTTAGATTTTATTACTAGCCTAGTATGAGGCATAGAAGTGTGTGCCTTTTTTGTAGCCGGTCTAATTTATCCACAGTTCGGATGATAAAAGATGATTTTGAAGTAGCAGAATCCATAAATGGTGCTATGAAATTAATTTATATTGCCTAAGCTTAGTCATTATCTGTCAATAACACTTGCCTAAATCCATATTTAGTAGTATACTTAGCAGTAAGGGTACTATATATAGGGATCATAGATATTATGAAGTGCCCAGCTTGTCATCATGAAGACACCAAAGTAACAGACTCCCGTTTAGTTAGCGAAGGAATGGCTATTCGGAGGAGAAGGGAGTGTTTGGAGTGTGGTTTTCGCTTCTCAACTTATGAAGAAGTGGAGATCTTGAATCTCTCCGTTATTAAACGAGATGGCCGCCGAGAACCCTATGCCAAAGAAAAACTGGAAAATGGTTTAAAAAAGGCCTTTGAAAAACGTCCCATCACCAAGGATGAGTTTAAGAAGCTCACTAACAGAATTGAAAGAGATATACAATTGGCTGGTAAAGATGAAATAATGAGCAGCCAGATCGGAGAGGTAATCATGAAGCACCTGAAGAGAAAAGATCAGGTGGCTTATATTCGTTTTGCTTCAGTTTACCGATCATTTAAGGACGTCAAAACATTCCAAGCGGAATTAAAGCAATTACTTACTAAAAAAAAGAGAAAGAAAAAAATAATTAAGAAGAGACCTAAGAAATAATATAAAAACCCCATGACAAAAAGCAAAGAGCTAAAAAAAATTCGTAAACGAAACGGAAACATTGTATCGTTTAACCAAGACTTAATAACTAGTGCTATCTTTAAAGCTTCGCAGGCGGTAGATACGCCGGATAAGGTATTAGCTGAGAAGCTTTCCAAGAAAGTCGTTAGCGTATTAATCAAGAAATTTGATAGTACTGCCATACCAACCGTTGAACAGATTCAAGATATCGTTGAAGAAATTTTAGTTAAAGAAGACAAGACTCAGATTGCCAAGGCTTACATCTTGTACCGCAAGGATCATCAGAGAATTCGGGAGACTAAAGGTAGCTTGGTGGGAGTACCTGAGTTAGAAACTAAATTGTCTGTCAACGCCTTGCGGGTTCTGAACAAGCGGTATTTCATAAAAAGTAAATTTGGTAAAGTACTAGAGACGCCTTCAGAATTGTGGAGCCGCATCGCTCATAATATTGCTCAGGCCGACCTCAAGTACAAAACTTTGTTTTCTCAGCCGGTAAATGTGAAGCGTACCGAGGCCAAGTTTAACAAGATGATGTCAGAACTAGAATTTATTCCTAATTCACCTACGATTATGAATGCCGGCAAGGAGCTGCAGCAGTTAGCCGCTTGCTTTGTGCTACCGATTGGTGATTCCATGGAAGAAATTTTTGATGCGGTTAAATACACAGCGCTTATTCATAAGACAGGCGGTGGTACTGGTTTTTCTTTTTCTCGTTTACGTCCAAAGAATGATCGCGTGATGTCTACCAAGGGAGTGGCCTCGGGTCCAATATCTTTCATGACGGTATTTGATGCAGCTACTGAGACTGTCAAGCAGGGCGGTACGCGACGGGGAGCTAATATGGCAATATTGCGTGTTGATCATCCGGATATCCTCGAATTTATTACCGCTAAAGAAAATAATGATAGAATGAATAATTTCAATATTTCGGTGGCTGTGACGGAGAAATTTATGAATGCAGTGGAACAAAATGATGATTATGATCTTGTAAATCCTAAAGATAACGCAGTTGTTGATCACCTCAATGCAAAAAAAGTATTTGATTTGATCGTCACTTTGGCCTGGAAAAATGGTGATCCGGGAATTGTATTCATTGATCGTATCAACGATGAAAATCCCACGCCGCAAGTAGGCCCCATGGAAGCTACCAATCCTTGTGGTGAGCAGCCTCTGCTACCATATGAGGCTTGTAATTTAGGTTCAATTAACCTTGCCAAGATGATCAAGGGAGATTTTGCCGCTGGAGAAAAAGTGGAAATTGACTGGGATCGGTTGCGTACATCTATTCGTGATTCTATTCATTTTCTAGACAATGTCATTGATATGAGTAAATATCCTTTGCCCCAAATTACGGAAATAGTAAGCAATAATAGGAAGATCGGTCTGGGACTCATGGGTTGGGCAGATTTGCTAATTATGCTGGGCATTCCTTATGATACGCAAGAGGCCGTGGATCTAGGTGAACAGGTTATGAAGTTTTTCGCTGATGAATCCATAAAGATGTCACAGGATCTAGCTAAGGACCGTGGCCAGTTTCCGAATTTTGAGGGGAGCATTTTTGACAAACCAGGTGCGCCTAAGATGCGTAATGCTACAACTAACACCATTGCGCCTACTGGAACCATCAGTATCATAGCTGGCAGTTCGTCTGGTATTGAGCCACTGTTTGCAATTTCTTATATCCGCAACGTGATGGATAATAATGAACTAGTAGAAGGTAACCCGCTTTTTGAGCAGGTAGCCAGGCGGGAAGGTTTTTATAGCGACGACCTAATGAAGAAGATTGCTGAGACTGGCGGCGTCCAGGGGATTGATGAGGTGCCAGTTAAGTGGCAGCGTTTATTTGTGGTATCACATGACATCACCCCCGAGTGGCACCTGAAGATGCAAAGTTCATTTCAAAAGTATACTGACAATGCGGTTTCTAAAACTGTTAATTTCCCTTACGAGGCGACAACCGATGATATTGATAAAGTATACATGCTCGCTTATCGGCTCGGGTGCAAAGGGGTGACTATTTATCGTGACCGTTCTCGCGAAACTCAGGTATTGAACATCGCCAAGGTAAGTCACAAAGAAGTCAAGAAATCTTATAGCTATGATTATAATGAGATTCGTACCGGGGACGAGGAGCATGGAATACCGGTAGCTCCGCAAAAAGAAAAAGTTAAAGTAGCTGTTCCAGCTAACAGCGGTCATGTTATTGAGACTTGTCCGGATTGTAGCAATAAGATGGAAGTAAAAGAAGGGTGCTCTACTTGCCCAAGTTGCGGTTTTTCAGCTTGCAGCACTGGATAGGAAGTCTGACCAAGCAATTACTTTTTTTCTATGAAACTTAAAAAAGTGGATAGAGGTTTAGTGCACGTTTATACGGGCGACGGTAAAGGCAAAACGACGGCAGCCTTGGGATTAGCGTTAAGGGCTATAAGCTATAAAAAAAAAGTACTGATGGTCCAGTTTATCAAAGGGCCATGGCGGTCTGGCGAGCTTGATGTGGTGGATAAATTAAAACCCTACCTGAAAATTATCGCCCTAGGCGAAGGGTTTGTTAAAATTCTTGGTGACAATAAATCGTTTGCTACTCATAGAAATGCTGCTCAGAAAGCTTTAGCCTATGCCAGTCGAGCCATCCTTAATAGAAAATTTGACATGGTTATATTAGATGAGATCAATGTGGCTATCCAGGAGAGGTTGGTTACTGTTGATCAACTGGTGAAAATAATAAAGCATAAACCTAGTAAAATAGAGTTGATATTGACTGGGCGTGGAGCGCCTAGTAAGATAGTGAAATTAGCTGACTATGTGTCCGATATTAAAGCTGTCAAACATCCTTTTCAGCAAGGTATTCTAGCTAGACCATCAATTGATTATTAACAGATTATGAAAATCTTCCGCCTGGGGAGGATGGTTTTCAACGCTTTCCGTAAAGTACCAGCACCTTCATTTTTATGTAGTCTTCGGTCAAAAGGTTTACTAAGGTAATAATTTCTTAGTACCTAATGATCCTAGGGGCTAAGGATTTTTTTGAAAGGAAAAAATATGAAAAAAGGAAAAAATCATTTAGGATTTATTATGACCGTTTTGGGGGTGATGGTAGCTTTTATTTCCGCTCTGAGTATTTTTGGTTTTGTGGTGGAGCGCGACATCATCAGTATATCGTCTGATAGGCCAGAAGTATTTGTCGGTCAGCCAGGGGGACGGGTAGCTGGGGTGGCCATAGAACAGACTACGGTTGTCATTGATAGGGGTCAGGGGAATACCTTAAGCGTGGTAGTGCCAATTTATGACAGCTCTACCGCTTTTGATGTATTACAAAGTGCCACAGCTGTTTCCGGACTTGAGCTGCAGACACAGCAGTTTGACACTGGGATTCTAGTTGAAGGCATAGGGGGTATGATTAGTGGCCAAGACAACCAATATTGGCTCTACTATGTGAATGGAGCCAGTCCAGCTAACTCAGTTGACCGACAGCCAGTAGTGGCTGGGGACAGTATTGAATTTAAATTTGAAGAGGTAAGTTTGTAAAAAAATAGTACATGAAACAAAATGACAAAAAGTTTAAATTAATATTTATTGGAGTAGTTGTGGTGGCTGCCTTAATGATGCGTCTGCTGCCACACCCAGCGAATTTTATTCCCATAGCGGCCCTAGCCTTATTAAGCGGTACGTATATCCGATCCAAATGGGGAATCTTATTGCCTGTCGTAGTCATGGCTGCCACTGATTTTATAATTGGTTTCCATAGCTTAGTTTTATTTACCTGGGGGAGCTTCCTATTAATCGGTATTATCGGCTGGTGGATTCGAAAAAAGAAAAATGCTTGGCGGTTAATCAGCGGGACGCTAGCCGGATCAGCCTTGTTTTACCTGGTTACTAACTTTGCCGTTTGGGCCTTCACGCCGTTGTATGCCAAGACGGCTGCTGGATTAGTCCAGAGCTATTACATGGCTATACCATTTTTCAGAAATACCGTTTTTGGCGACCTGTTTTACGTCGGAATATTTTTCGGACTTTATGAAGCTGCTTATTACCTAGTCAAATATAGTCAACAAAAACGTCAGCTGGTAAAAGTACCTCGTTAGCATCTTAGTTATAGGGCTTTATTTATTGCCATTTATTCACTATAATTAGGGCGTATAAGGTATATGGCCAATTATCAACAGTATCAACGATATAAGCAGAAACCTGAACAAACGGTGTTTAAGCTGGGAAAAATCCTGGTAATTTTTGGTATTGTTTTAGTCTTATATTTAATTGGCCGATCAGTTTTTGGTGGGGGAGATACTGATACAATTTTGGTAGATGAGAATGGAGTAGAGATAATAGATAGTCAAAGTGAAGAGAATGTTGATGTAAATAGTAATACAAATTCCAATGCCAATACTAACATTGATGCTGACACGAATTCTAATTCGAATTCAAATACTAATACAAACGTTAGCACCACTTCGGCTGACGGATTTGACCTGGCTGCTTGTAATACTGCCTATTCTCTCGGTAGCACCAGTGCGAAGCAGGTAAGCCTGACATTTAATGTTGGTACTTCTAAAGAAGGAGAGATACAGAAAGTTTTAAGTACTCTAAGTGATACCGGTACCACCGCTGATTTTTTTGCCAGAGGTGATGTGGCGGAAAATAATCCGGATTTGATAAATAAGATAAATGATGCTGGTTTCCCCATTTACAATTTGAGCTATAATCATCCCCGGTTTAATGATTTACCTGCCAGCGGTATTACCGAGCAGCTGGCCAAAGCTGAGGCCGCCATATCACAAAGGACAGGTAAATCCACTAAGCCATTTTTTCGACCACCCTATGGGGAAGCGGATGAGGACGTGGTGTCTGTCGCTGCTGAGGATGGCTACTGCACTATCAAATGGACGGTAGATGCTTTGGATTGGTCTGTAGATTATACGGCGGCTCAATCAAAGGAGCGAGTCATGTCTAGCGTGACATCCGGAGCAATAATATTGATGCAAGCATCTAATGCTACCACGGCTGAAATTTTACCTGATGTTATTTCCCAATTAAAAAGTCAGGGGTATGCCATCGTCGGACTTTCTACTTTAATAGGGACCTAAGATGGTAAGTTTGCGATGAAGCCGTTTCCCATCATCCTCTCTGGATTGTTACTATTATCCGTTTTTTCGTTAATCATTGTTTACCAAGATAGAAATACCGAAGACAATATTAGCGAACCGAGTCAAAATCCTGGATTGGCTATAGAATGCACTACGGACAGCGATTGTTTTATTGGTGGCTGTTCGTCACAATTATGTTTAGCCAAGGCAACAGAATCGGATTTACTGAGCATTTGCGATTATAGAAATGAATATTCATGCTATTCTCAGGATAATTGCCTATGCAAGAATAATAAGTGCCAATGGGAGGGCACTTCTGAATTTGTTGAGTGCGTTATCGAGTTGGTTCCTGACCGCTGCGAGGGATTATCGGACGAGGAGTGCCGACTAAGAACTAATTTTCAGCAGTGTGCAGGACTAAGTGGTCAAGAATATATTAAGTGTGTAGCAACGGCCTCATAAATCTTATATTATGGGGGTGCAATATTTTAGTGCATTTTTTTAGTACCGATAGTTTAATAAACATTGACAAATTTTTTTTATTAAGTAATAATTTATAGTACAATTTTCTATATATGGTACCAGCCGAATTTAAGAAAATACCAAATTCAAAATCTATTAAGCTTACTCCTCAACTATTGAGAAATTTGATGATCAGCACCCTGATCGTTAGTTTTATAGTTGGCGGCGTGTCAGGAATTTTATTTGCCAGTTGGCTCAAGGTAGATAGTAATGCCGCCAAGTGGGTGCAGGAAACACTTTTTGGACAATCTGGAAATTCTGTAGATGAGCAGTTAATGACCGTCAGCAAAACCCTGCAAATACTGGAGGAATCAGCAACCATCGATGTGGTAGAAAAATCCAATCCGGCAGTAGTTAGTATCGTAGTAACACAGGATTTGAGTGAGCTATATAACCTTACCGGTCCTAATGTTTCTCCGTTTGATGAATTGTTTGATTTTAGATTTCAAAATCCACAAGGACGCCAAGAGGTGGGAGCTGGAACCGGATTCATTGTTTCATCTGACGGTATGATATTGACCAATAAACATGTGGTAGCAGATGCTGATGCTGATTATACGGTGTTATTAAATGATGGTACGCAACTCGAGGCTAGTATAATTGACACTGATCCATTTAACGATTTGGCTTTGATAAAGATTGAGGGAGAAAATTTTTCAGTGCTAGGCTTAGGTGATTCTGACGTACTCAAGGTCGGGCAGACCGTAATTGCTATTGGTAATACGTTAGGCGAATATAACAACAGTGTCACTCGCGGTATAATCTCCGGTTTATCCAGAACAGTGACTGCCAGTGGCAGTAGTGGCCAGTCGGAAACATTGGAAGATATTATCCAAACCGATGCCGCTATCAATTTTGGTAATTCCGGTGGCCCGCTTATTAATTTAGCCGGTCAGGTAATCGGCGTGAATACTGCGATCAGCCGTGAAGGCCAGCTTATTGGGTTTGCCATTCCCATCAATCAAGCTAAGATTATTATTGATAGTGTCTTGCAGTATGGCCGGATAATCAGGCCATATTTGGGTGTCCGTTATATATTAATTAACGATGACGTGGCTGAGCGGAACGATTTGGATGTCAACTACGGCGCCTTAATTGTAAAAGGAGACCAAGCAGCGGAGCTGGCTATAGTCCCCGATAGTCCAGCCGCCCTAGCTGGTCTCAATGAAAATGATATTATTTTGGAAGTTGACGGTCAGCGCATTGATCGTGATCATAGCCTGGCCAAAGAATTACAAAAACATATTCCCGGGGATATTGTTACATTAAAAGTGCTTAGTCAAGGTGACGAAAAAATAATTAAGGCCACCTTAGCTGAGCTAGAGGATGAGTAATATGAATGAACAAAATTTAAATCGAGAGGTTCCGGTGGGCGAGAGCGATAATGATAATAAGAGTGAACAAAATGCAGGTAAGCCTGAATTACGTGAATTATTAGCGCAGGAAAAGGATAATCTAAAAAAGCTATATCAGGCTCTCAAAATATATCGAGGACGAGATTTGAAATTATTTCAGTTGGTAGGAAAAAGTAAAAATATCAGAGATATTGTCAAAGATATAAGGGGCGTATTAGAAGAGGGAGAGGCCATAGCTACTGCTGATGATCTGATAACCGCCCTTATTGAAGCAGCTATGGAATCAGAAAGTGAGTATGATTTTGTTGAGACATCACTTAATCCATCTAAATTGTCGTCTGGTACTGATTTGTATAAATTTTATAAGCATTTTACTTCAGGCATGAAACAGCAATCGCAAAATCAAAAAAAGTAGCCTAGATATCAATTAAAAAACCCTATCATAATTGATAGGGTTTTTTGGTTATGAGCTAATGTCTCTTACCTTGATGATCGAGTTCCCATGGGCTAACATACGTGCGGTAGCTATCCCATTCAGCTCTCTTGTTGTCCAGGAAAGCATTGTAAATGTGACTACCCAATGCGGCTTTGAGGAAGATACTCTCTTCTGCCTGCATGATGGCTGCCTCAAGTGAGCCTGGCAGCATTTGAATCTTCATCTTTTTACAGTCTTGTGTTGACAGTTCAAAGATGTTTTTCTCAACTGGTCTGGTTAACTTGAGATTCTGGTCTATCCCTGCTAACCCAGCTGCTAGCATTACTGTAAATGCTAGATATGGATTGCAGGATGGATCAGGAGACCGTAGTTCAGCGCGGCAAGCACTTTTCTTACCCTTTTTAAAATTTGGAATGCGTATAAGCGAAGACCTGTTTCTGCAGCCCCAGGAAATATAACAGGGGGCTTCGTAACCAGGAACAATGCGTTTGTAGGAATTGACCAATGGATTAGTAATTACCGTAAATTCGGGTACGTATTTCATTAGTCCGGCTACGAATTGCCGAGCAGTCGCTGAGAGTCTATATGCACTCCGGTTGTCATAAAATGCATTTTTGTCACCTGTGAATAGTGACATATGTGTATGCATCCCCGAACCGTTTTCACCGAACAGTGGTTTTGGTAAGAAAGTGGCATATAGATCGTTAACTCTGGCCATTTTTCTAACAATCCAGGTGAAGAGTAGCATTTGGTCAGCCATGGTCAGGGCTTCTTGGTATTTCAGGTCGATCTCATGCTGTGAGGGAGCCACCTCATGGTGTCCACACTCCACTTGGATTCCCAGTTCACGAAGCACCTCAATAGTCTTAGTCCTGAGGGTCGTACCGGGCTCATGAGTGTCAGCACTAAAGTACCCGAGTTGGTCAATTGGCTTGAAATCAGTCTCACTCCTGAAGTAAAAGAATTCAGGTTCAGGCCCAATAAAGAATGTATAGCCCAGTTTCTTTGCTTTTCTTAACATTCGTTTCAGGCAATTGCGTGGGTCGCCCGGGAATGGCTTGCCGTCCGGAGTTTTGATATCACAGAAAAATACTCCAACAGACTTGCCATTACTTGACAGAATAGGTGGTAGAATTCGAAGTGATTTGAGCCTAGGTTGTAGAATTAGATCAGATTCTTCAATACGCACGAAACCGCGGATTGAAGAACCATCAGTGCCTTGTCCATCAGTAATGACATTTTGTATCTCTTCGACCGTGATGTCGATCTCTTTGAGGTCACCAATGACGTCACAGAAGATCAGTTTAAACATCGTGATTCCACGCATTCTTTCCCAAATATCCTTAGGAACGTGTTTAGAATTCAAGATATTCTCCTTTCAATTTGCTATTTTTGTTTATTACGTTTTTTTCAATGACAGAAAGAGGCATTTATGCTGTGCCTCCTAAAATCAATAGGGTTTATTTTTGTCTTATTTAAGTATATGTTTCTCAAGCTCACTATGTCAAGTTTGGCAGGATAGTAATTTTTTAGTAGTATGAACTATACCTATGAAGGAATTATATGAAAAAATCGAGGCTCTAAGCCAGAAAATTACCGAAACGTGGGTTTTGTTAGATTTGGACAGTGCCAAGAATGAGATGAAGTCTCTTGATTTTGAGATGGCGGAGTCTGATTTCTGGTCTAATCCCACCAAGGCAAAAACAAAAAGTCAAAGGCGTGAGGAGATTCAGGATGAATTAACGCGCTGGCAACAAATAAAACAAGACGTTGAAGACCTATTAGCTGTTACTAAAGATGCGGAGAAGGAAAAAGATGTTTCATTAAAGAGTGATATTGAAAGCCAACTTGTAAAATTAGAGAAAAAGTTTTCTTCATTAGAATTTTATATTTTATTGGATAATAAGTATGATCAGAGGAATGCTATTATAGCTATCCATGCCGGTACCGGCGGGGTTGATGCCCAAGATTGGTCGGCCATGCTTCTTCGAATGTATATCAGGTTTTCCGAAAGACATGGCTGGGTAGTAAAAGTGATTGATAAATCAGTTGGGCAAGAGGCCGGAGTCAAAAGTGTAACTTTTGAAGTAAGTGGCCGTTATGCCTATGGCTATCTCCAGTCGGAGGCGGGGGTACATCGGCTGGTGAGAATTTCTCCTTTTGATGCGGAAAAAATGCGGCACACCTCATTTGCTTTAGTGGAAGTATTGCCGGAATTGGAGGAGAAAGAAGATACTAAGATTGATGAAAAAGATTTACGCATCGACACTTTTACAGCGTCCGGCCATGGGGGGCAATCGGTAAACACCACCCACTCAGCTGTCCGCATAGTTCATTTACCGACCGGTATCAGCGTTAGTTGCCAAAACGAAAGATCACAACAGCAGAACAAAGCCACCGCTCTCAAAATATTAAAAAGTAAATTACACAAATTAAACGAGGCTGACAAGCAAGTGGAAAAGCAGAAGCTACGCGGTGAATATCAGGAAGCAGCCTGGGGCAATCAAGTCCGTTCCTATGTATTGCATCCGTATAAAATGGTCAAGGATCATCGGACTAAATTTGAAACTAGTGAAGTTGATGATATACTTGACGGAAAGCTTGATGATTTTATGGAGAGCTACCTACGATTAAAAGCTAAACGATAAATTATGTGTGGCATCGTTGGATATATAGGCACTAAAGAGGCTAAACCAATTCTACTAGGGGGACTGAAGCGCTTAGAATACAGAGGATATGATTCCGCTGGCATTGCTGTAATTGATCAGGCCATGTCCCAGGTTAAATCAATAGGTAAAATTTCCTCTCTCGAGAAAAAGATGGCCAACCAGGAATTTCCCGGATCCCTGGGAATAGCCCATACGCGGTGGGCCACCCATGGTCAGCCCTCAGATATCAATGCCCATCCGCATATTGATTGCCAGGGTATTATTGCCTTGGTGCATAATGGTATAATAGAGAATTATCAATCGTTGCGTCAGCTTTTAATGCAAGAAGGTCATGAATTTGTTTCCGAGACAGATACGGAAGTGTTAGTTCATCTAATTGAAAAACATTATGAAGGTAATAATCTGGAACAGGCCGTACAAAGAGCCTTACTGCAGTCACAGGGCGCTTATGGTATAGTCGTAGTCAGCAGCAGCGAGCCGAATAAATTGGTGGCGGCTCGCAATGGCAGTCCTTTGGTTTTAGGGATTAAGAAAGGGGAATATTTTGTTGCTTCTGATGTTGCTGCCTTGCTGCCGTATACCCGACAGGTCATTTATTTAAACGACGGGGAAATGGTAACTATGGACAGAGATGGCTACAAAGTTACTAATTTATTTAATCAGAAGATTGATAAAGAAATAGAAAAAATAAAATGGGATTTGGCCATGATAGAAAAGGGAGGCTTTCCCCATTTCATGCTTAAGGAAATATATGAACAGCCTCAGGCAATCAGTAACACTCTGAGTGGCCGAGTCAAGGGCGGTCAGAATATCGTCCACCTACGCAGTTTAGATGGGGACATTATAAAGAAGCTTCCTCATATAAACTCTATTAAGATTTTGGCCTGCGGCACCTCGTGGCACGCTGGATTAGTGGCCGCTTTTTTGATGGAAAAAGTATTGAGGATTCCAGTCACCTGTGAACAAGCTTCAGAATTTCGGTACCGTTCCCCGGTGATTCAGCCCGGCACTTTGGCAATTAGTATTTCTCAGTCTGGGGAGACGGCTGATACTAAGGGTGCCGTTGAGCTAGTAAAAGAGTTAGGCGCTTATAATTTGGGTATTGTTAATGTGGTAGGGTCGACTATTGCTCGATTGGTAGACGGAGGTGTCTATCTCCATGCGGGACCAGAGATCGGCGTAGCTTCTACCAAAGCTTTTTCCTGCCAAGTCACCGCTCTATCTATTTTGAATTTAGGGTTATCTAAAATACTCGATCGGAGCCAGCCTCTACCTAGTGGCAAGCCAAGAGTCCCAGATATAGATTTTAAAAAAATAGTAGATGAATTACTTATTCTACCCGAGAAGGTCGAGCAGGTACTCAAAGGTGTGTATGATATCAAGAGTAAGAGGGGCATCGTGCATAAAATTGCGGAGGAGCTGCAAGATAAAAATAACTTTTTATATCTCGGGCGGGGCTATAATTACCCCATTGCCTTAGAAGGAGCCTTAAAATTAAAAGAAATATCTTATATCCATGCTGAGGGGTACTCTGCCGCGGAAATGAAACATGGCCCCATTGCTCTGATTGATAAAGAAATGCCAGTGGTAATAATTGCTCCTAGCGACAGTGAAGAGCCAATTAGCTATGACAAGATTGCCTCCAATGCTGAAGTAGTACGCGCCCGGGGCGGGAGAATTATTGCTATAGTAAATGAAGGCGATAAAATAATTTCTAATATGGCAGAGTGGGTGATAGAAATACCAAATACTCTAGCCCATTTAGTCCCAATTTTGGCAACTATCCCTCTGCAATTATTAGCTTACGAGATAGCTGTTTTACGGGGTAATGATCCGGATATGCCACGAAATTTAGCCAAGTCTGTTACTGTGGAGTAACCTATTAGCTAGTAGTAATGATTATTAATTTCACATAACGGTTGACATGGAGTCAATTGAGTGTTAGTATTATTTATTATATAAGATTCATACACAACCTGAGCGGAAAGGAGCGCCGCTAGCTAGCTCATCATGTATGGAAACACTAAAATAGTACTTACGTAAATCTCACAAAAAGTCGGGAGGCAATATGACTGGAACGCCCTTTTTTAATGTCAGTGACCAAGTAGAATTCCCCGTGTACAGGAATTCAGACGCAACGCGCAGCGGAACCGTTGAAATTGCGGCTTATGATCTCCGCCTCATCAAATGTTCGAAGACGAACAACTCAATCGTACGAATAGTCGTGGGCGGAAAACTGGAAATACCTATGCCCAAATCGGAGATCAGCGTCGCAGCGGCACTGGCAACGGGCTGAGCATCGCAGTCTATAACTTTTAACCAAGCGGGATTACTCGAGAGTCCCGCTTTTTTTATTGACATTAGTTGAGGGTATTGATATAATTTTATTATAAATCTTCCCTAAAACCTTCCCTTTTATCTGGGGAGGTTTTTATGTACAGGTTAAATAAAGCGAATATATTTTTAGTTCTTTGCCTGGCGTTTATCGCCGGCATTGGATGGAGGTCAGTGATTGATTTATCGTGGTTAATTATTTTTTCCATTGGTATTTTTGGCATGGTCATGTCAGTGGTTTTTTGGTCAGCTAAAAAAGTCAGAGTTATTTTTTTAGTGCTTTTATCTGTAGCTATAGGCGCTGGCCGATATGAACTAGCTGTACCAAAAGAAGGTCTTAATTTTATTCACCACTATAATGATAAGGAGATAAGATTTGTGGGATTAGTTAAGGCAGAGCCAGATGTACGCAGTGATCATGTCAAACTGACCGTGGCGGCTAGACAGATTGTTGAACCGTCACTAATAAATGTTAAGGGTAATATTTTAGTTAACGCCCAATTGTACCCTGCTTATCAATACGGTGATCTGTTAGATATTACCTGTAAGTTACAGGCGCCTGAACCCATTGAGGATGATGAGGGCGGTCGGGTGTTTGCCTATGATAAGTATTTAGCCCGCTTTGATATTTATTCTTTATGCTATCGACCAAGTATTGAGTTGCTGGCCACTGATCAGGGTAATCTTCTAATGCAAATAATACTAAATACCAAAAAGCTATTTACCGAACGTATTGCAGCCGTCATACCTGAGCCTGAAGCATCGTTTGTCGGAGGATTAATATTAGGTGCCCGTAAGTCGATTCCCGACGATTTGATAGAAGCATTTAATGTCACTGGCACCACCCACATCATTGCTTTGTCAGGTTATAACATAACCATCATAGCTGTTTTTATTCAAAACTTTTGTCGGATATTATGGATACCACGAAAAAAAAGCTTTTGGATCGCTATTACTGTTATAACATTTTTTATAATTATGACTGGTGCCCCGGCATCCGTAGTCCGAGCTGGTATCATGGGTGGTTTAGTGTTATTAGCCAGGCAGATGGGCCGGATGAGCCGGGTGACAAATTTATTGATATTAGCGGCGGTAGTCATGCTATTAATTAACCCGAAAGTATTATTTTTTGATGCGGGTTTTCAATTATCGTTCTTAGCAACCATTGGATTGGTATATCTATCCCCACTTCTAGAAAAGGTGTTTCATAAATTGCCCAATACTTTTGCATTACGCTCCAGCTTAGTAGCTACCATGTCAGCTATTATATTGACAACCCCGTTGATACTTTTAACCTTTGGTCGTTTGTCTATTATTGCCCCTTTAGTAAATGTCATAATTTTGCCGCTCATTCCGTTGGCTATGGCCATGGGATTTTTGACTGGCCTAGCTAGTCTTATTTGGCTGCCACTCGGTACTATGGTCGGTTGGTTGGCTTGGTCTTTATTAAGACTTATTTTGATGATAATAGAGTGGTTTGCCACCTTGCCAAATATTTCCCATACCTTACCGCCTCTCCATGGAGGTTGGGGAGTCATTGCTTATTTTATTATATTGGTAGTTCTTTACAAATTTAGAAAAAAGCCAGGGCGGACCATGTCGCCATCCGTAGTTCCAAACAAGTGATGCCCAGCTAGTTTTCCATTTCCGCGGTATATTGGCCTTGGTTAGCAGCATGTACCCCTTTCATCCGTTTGATGAATTCTGTTTGAGCAGCTGGGATGTTGGCAGCTTGGCCAGCCCATACTTTTAGCGGATCACCTTGTAGGGCTCTGGCATATGAAAAACTTACCTGCCAGGGGCCAGGATTGAATTTGTGCACGGCGTTTAAATTTTCTGTGGCTTGTACGCCTGTTTGGCCACCAGATAAAAAAACTACACCGGGCACGTCATCCGGCACGGAATTTTTTAGAAATCTCACAGTGGCGGCGCCTATTTCTTCAGAGGTGGCTTGCGTTGGGCATTTATCCCCAGAAATTACCATACTGGTTTTTAGAATGGTTGCGCTAAGATCCACGTTATTCTTTTTCAGTTCATCAAAAGTGGTTTTGACAGTTTGGGTTGTCACTTCCTCGCTGCGTTTAATATCATGATCTCCGGTAATTAGCACTTCTGGTTCGATAACAGGGACAATGCCCGCTGCTTGGGCCAGAGCGGCATAGCTGGCCAAAGACTTAGCATTTTCTTCTATACAGTGATCAGTAGGCAGGCTGTCGCCAATGGTAATAATGGCGCGCCATTTAGAAAATCTGGCGCCCAAGGCATAATACTCCTGGAAGCGTTTGGCCAAGCCATCCAACCCTTCGGTAAATTTTTCGCCGGGGTAGTCATTTTTTTCCACTGCTCCTTTATCAACTTTGATGCCGGGAATGATTCCTTTTTGCTGAAGCAATTCTACGAAAGGTGTGCCGTGGGAATCAGATTGCCCTAATGTTTCCTCGAAGAGGATTACCCCACTAATGTAGTTTTCTATCCCCTCTGTTGTTAGAAATAAATTCCGATACTGTCGACGTGTTTCCTCCGTAGATTCCAGGCCGATTGATTCCAGACGTTTAGTGGCAGTAGGTACACTTTCATCAGCAGCTAGTAGGCCCTTGTAGTTAGCTACCAATTTTTGAGCAATTGATTGTAATGTTTCGCTAGGCATATTTATAGTTATTGTTTATAAGCATCATGGTGAGTAGTGATATAACGTAAGGTGCCTGAAGTGCCGCGCAAGACCATAGAATGAGTGACTATTTTGTCTTTTTGGAAAACCACTCCAGGCAGCAGCGGGCCTTCTATTACTCCAGTGGCTGTGAAAGTGAGCATTGTGCCATTGGCTAAATCCTCGGCGGTGTAGATACGGTCGGTGTCTAGCCCGGCATCTTTGACAATTTTTTCATGATCATCACTTGGCGGTTGGAAGCGGCATAGAATTTGGCCGCCCATTATTTTTACCGGCACAGCGGCTAGTACACCTTCGGTACTGCCTCCCACACCCATCAGCATGTCTATTTCATTATTGGGTAGGCAGGCAGCGATGGCTCCGGCCACGTCACCATCAGTGATCAGACGAACTCTGGCACCGGCTGATCGGATCTCCTTAATCAGTAGTTCATGCCTAGGCCTGTCTAGAACTACCACTGTTACTTCTCTTATTTTTTTACCTAGAGCCTTAGCGGTGTTTTGAATATTTTCTTTGGTGGAGTAATTAATATCAATCACCGAGGCTGCTTCGCGGCCCACGGCAATTTTTTCCATATAGGTATCTGGTGCACTTAGTAAGGTGCCTTTGGGTCCGGTGGCTATGACGGTCGTGGCATTATATCTGCCAAAAGCCACGCTGTCCGTACATTCCAATGGGTCTATAGCCAAGTCCATCTCTGGCGGACCTCCTTTACCCACTTTCTCGCCGGTATAGAGTTTGGGAGCTTTATCTTTCTCACCTTCACCGATTACTACAGTGCCTGAAAATTCTATCTGGTTAAAGCGAGATCTCATCTCGTCCACCGCTGCGCCGTCCGCTTTCTTGGCTTCACCAAAACCAATCCATTTAGCCGAGGCGATAGCCGCCGCTTCAGTGACTCGAACAAACTCTAAGGCTAAGTTTCTATCCATTAAGTTTAAAAATTATTTATACATCTAGGTTAAGTGTAGTTTTAAATTAGGCAATAGTCAATCGTTAGTTTATGAATAAAAACGTAAAAAAAATAGCAGTAATCATTAGTTCAGTAGTATTAGTAATTATTACTCTTTTAGCATATATAGAATTCAGTCATACTGATGATTTATCAGTAATTTTTTTTGACATTGGCCAAGGCGACAGTACGCTCATTACCACTCCGTCCGGCTATTCTATATTAATTGACGGTGGGCCAGATAGATCAATATTAGCTAAGCTAGGCAGGGAGCTGCCGTTCTATGATCGAACTATAGATCTGATGATATTAACTCACCCTCACCAAGATCATATTGGCGGATTAGTGGAAGTTCTATTACGCTATGATGTCAAACACATTCTATACACTGGGGCTGATTACGCCTCGCCGACTTTTATCGAGTGGATTAATGTTATCAAGGAAAAAAATATTTCATTTACTACCGCCACAGTTGGCCAGTTGTTCCGTTTTGGCGATATTGAATTGGAGATATTATATCCGTTTGAGGATTTTACTGGCAGGGAGTTTAAAGATGTGAATGACAGCTCTATGGTAGCCAAGTTAACTTATGGAGAGACCTCATTTCTATTTACGGGCGATGCGCCAATTGCCGTTGAGGAAGAGCTAATTAAGTATGATGATGTGGCTTTAGGCAGTGATGTTCTGAAAATTGGCCACCACGGTAGCCGGTATTCCAGCTCGTTGGAGTTTCTACGAGCAGTTAATCCGGACTTGGCTATTATCCAATCAGGTGAGGGTAATAGGTATGGCCATCCTCATAAATTAGTGACCAAACGTCTTGAAGGGATGGGTATTACTACGCTTAGGAACGATACCATGGGGGATATTCAGTTGGTGAGTGATGGGGAGAAGGTTTGGGTGGAGCCATAAGTCAAACAACAAGAGGAATACAACCTTTGGGATGACAACTGAGTCGGAATGCAACCTTTAGGTTGCTGGCTGATTAATAAAAAAAATTATGAAAATTCATCATCCACCGCATCTTTTTATTGACAACACTTATTATTTCCTGACTGCTCGAACATACAAAAGGCAGAAAGTTTTTGATACGGATTCGCGAAAGGCTCTATTGCTCCACAGCCTAAAGGCTGAATTCCGGAAGCGTCGTTTGGTTCTTTTGTCTTGGGTAGTACTGGACAACCATTATCATGTTTTGTTTAAGGCAAATCAAGCTAGGCAAATATCCAGGGCGGTTAATATGGTTCACGGTAGAGTCTCATACATGCTTAATCAGGAAGATGGCACACGTGGTAGAAAAGTATTTCAGAACTACTGGGATCGCTGCATTCGCAACGAAAAAGATTTTTTTACGCACCTAAACTATATCCACTACAATCCAGTTAAGCACAGTCTCGTAGATAAAATGGAGGATTACGAATTTTCTAGTTACCGATATTATTTACAGCAGTGCGGTCAGGAGTGGCTAAATAGGTGTTTTGAACTTTACCCAGTTATTGATTTTAACCTTGACAAAAAAAGATTAACGGCATAAAGTCAATTTAAAATAGCATATTAACAGAAACAGTAAATTAATAAGGAGGTAACCAATGAACAGTGAGCACATGTTGAATCTAGCAATACGTACAGCGATTCGCTCAATAGTACGGCGACTATTTGAGGCAGCTGCGGCTAGTCCTACTGCGAAAATAAAGATTACCCGGATAGCCAAGTGGCTGAAAGGCATCCCCCTTGGAGTGGATCTTGGGTCAGAGATCATCAACGATTTTGATCCAACATTGAGATCAGTCGTAGAGCCAATTTGGATATCTATAGTTCACGGTACTGTCACAAATGATCATCCAATGTTTGATAAAAATCAATCTGACGACGATATGATCCAAGGAATCTGTCATTCGCTTTCAGAGATTTATAGCTTGCCGGAGATGCAGAGAGGAATATTATTTGAGAAACTTCAAGCAGTGTCGACAGAAAACATTGAGCGAACACTCTATTTATTAGCTGGGCTAGACAACGAGGGCTTAATGAATTTTGTAGTTCAACTTCAGAGCCGTGGAGAAGATGCGGAAATACAAAGTACTTTTCTCATGATTGGACAAAATCTTGTTAATAAAGCAAGACAAGTATCGGCATGGCTTTGTGACCAAGATCCAGATGCGTACCAAAAAATTCAGATGGTACTAACTGCCGGTAATGACGCCAAGCTTCAACATAACAAGAGGAGACTTGAGCAATTCTATGGTAGCCTATATGAAATAGGACAGAAATCAGCTGTATCTCAACTGAAAGCCATCGCATCAATACCTGATGTCGCTGATAGGGCGAGGGCGATTGGGCTAGATGCTGACGATAATGCACAGTTGTTAGCATACTTAAACAAGTCGTTGAGAGGCCGAAATATAAAGCCCCTAACTGAAGAATAGCTCATTACATTATCTAAATACTAAAGCAGCTTTTGTAAGCTGCTTTTTTATACCTTGACAAAAAAAGGAAAATATAGTAGGTTAATAGGCTGTGATAACCTGCGTTTCTTGCAGTTTATCAGAGTCAGAGGTCTGTTGTTGATCTTTGAAAATTTAATTCGGAATTATTGAAATTCTGTAACATAAACCAAAAGCTCACCCCTAAAATAGGGTGGAAAGGAGAAAAATGGACAAGTATTTGTCCGGAGGCACAGCCTCTAGGTGTTGTATGGGAACACCTTTACCAAAACCCAACAAACCACCACCTAAACATAAAGGAGGTGAGCGATATGGCTAAAGTCGGCATATTAAAAAATCTTGCCAAAGGGTTACTGTTGCAAGAAGGCACTACTGCGGTCTTGCGTATCCCTGTTGTTGGTGAAATTTTACAACAAGGCGTCTCCATGGTGAGCCAAGTGGTTCGTTCATTAGGAGGCGAGTCATTGGAGACAGAAATTGTCAACGCTCTTCCTGAAAGGCAGCGCTCGATAACCGAAGCAGCGTTGCGTCGTGTCAGGAGAGGTAGAGCAGAAATTGCAGAAGGTGATGATATGGCTGGAAAAAAACCAGGGGGTAACTTTGTTGAGAAAGGTCAAACCGTCATTGGTAAACTCGACGATGCACGCCGTAACAAGCTGGATGGTTGGATCGACCAGCATGCTCATGGTGTTGGGGATCTCATTTTGGAGAAGATCGGCAAAGTATACGGCGATTTGCGTACGTTGAGCAGTAAGGTTACCGATCTCATGGTCAAAGAAGAACGAGGTATGAAAATCGATCTCATCAATGAGTTTCGAATTTCGTTTTCTGATGTGAAGAAAGCTCAGCAGCCTGGCGAAGCAATGGACGGCGTGAAAGCTGGTGAATTGCTTGGTAAATTGAGTGATAAAGTGATGAAAAAAATCATTGAAGTCACTTCAGACATTGCCAATGATTCTGATGAGGATCAGGCCAATTTCAATCGGAAAATGGCTAATCTATTTAGAGACGGTAGTGAAGCGGCTATAAAGAGTGCCAAGAAAATCCTTGGCCATGTAGCTAAACTGAACATTAAAAAGCGTCGCACTTGGTTCAATGTTCGTCCGAATCGCTTGACGCAGATAAAGGCCGGTTTGAAAAAAGTCTTTACTAAACCTAAGGTAAAGCCAGTTTCAGATGAAGATGTCAAAGCTGCGAAAGCAAGTGCGGACCAAGTCTGGGAGCGTATCCGCTCCCGGAGGGCGGCACGCGCAACTCATTAACCAATATCGTGATTACGATATCTAGAAACAGGAGAATATAATGCCAGAAAATAAAAAGGCCGAGTTGGATAAAACGCCGACGCAGGCTTTCACTGATACAGTGGGGGGTATCTTAGAAGGTTTTGGCCAAGGATTTCGTGAAGTTTTGATGGGGCGGAATATTGGGGAACTCGTTGGGTTGTGGATAATGAGCTTGATTTCAGTGAAGTTAGTAACTTCTGAAATTAGAGCTTTTCTGCACAGTGACGAGAGCCTGATTCGGCTTCAGCATGAGCAGCGCCTTAAACTTCTTGGTCTACTTACTGAGAATTCGGAAGTTTTCTTGTTAGCCTGCAAAGAGACTTTGCAAGAGGGCTATGAGGAAATTTTGGATAAGGGAACGGAAGTCTATGTATACCTGGCAAGAATTGATCAGGAGATAGCAACTTCCATCAAGCTGAATACCGCCGAGATCAACGCCGAAACCGCCTTACTCGCTAGGCGGCGTCAAGCCATGAGCCTTTTCAGTCCATTAAGTTGGATTGGTAAGCGGCTTAAATTGTTCCCGCGTTGGTACAAACCAATTGCAATTGAGGAGGTGAGCTAATATGTCGACGAGCAATGATACTTCTCAAGACAGGAAGTCAGTCATGCGACAGGTGGTTGAGGCTTTCGCCGATGCCATTATAGAAAGAGTGCCTGGATTATTCAAAATAGCTCAGTGGCTGCCCGTTGGATTTTTCCTCGGAGTGCCACAGACCGGCCGGGCTGGTATGGCTAATGCCTATGCCAGAATCATGTTAGAGTGGGAGCGATTAAAAGGAATCACTACCCTTACGCTCATGGCTACTGCATTGTTTTCAATCGTGGGCGTATCGCTATATGTGATTAGTTATATTGTTCACTGGCCAATGCTAGCGGTCACTGGCGGTATACTGATTTCTATCGCGTTGGTTATTTTTTTCCTTTACCTATATTTGATCCAAGCTGTTGTCCGGCTGATCAAAAAGGAGGAGGATGTTGGTTCCTTTGATCCAACAACGGAAGCCGGTAAAAAGCGCCTTGAGAAGCTTCAAGATGAAAAGAAGAAGTTGGCTGGAATGTTCGCCAAAGGTATTATGTGGGTCTGCATATATCTGTTCTTTGCGATCCGACTTGAGCCTTGGACTGATCTGACCCTCTTCTTTACCTTCAATCTCTCACTTTTTATCCTGCTTTTGCTGAAGAAGGCCTCGCATATGGGCCGTATGGGCTACAAGACCATGGGCGATTATGCCGAGTGGGCACTGATTGCCAGTTTCACTGTCTATTTTTTAGGGAGCTTATCCTTTTATTGGATATCCGGCTTTGAAAAGGCAGGCATTAATGGTCCGAGGGATTTCGTGAAGGTCAGTTCTGACGCACTGGGAGAGACTGCGATGTTAGTCCCTAACGCCATGAATGACTTTTTTGAAGATTGGAATCTGGATCGAGAGCATCAGGAGTTAATGAAAGCTGCTTCTGATCTCAATAACGATGGATTCACAGATCGTCTCGACTCCGCTTTGATGATTGGCGATATTAACGGCGATCGTAAGATTGATTCAGTTGATTTAAAGACGTTCTCGACATATTATCGAATTCTCGTGGCTGACACGGAGGTTGCGGATAATAATACTAGGACGTGGGTGCTAAATGAAAACATTGGCCCACATAGTCAACCAGTCGGTGATGTGAACGGGGATTTCATAGTCGATGACGTTGATTCCATTTATCTGCATGAGTACATTTACGGGAACGGTCGGCCACCAATATATGTGACTGACTGGGGACTATTACCGGCAGTAACGTCGGTTAACTCTGATGACTCTGATGAGTCAATGGAATATGGCCAAGCCGAAGCACTGGATTCCGGACACACATACAATTCGGTAAGAACCGTTCGTGTTGGTACTCCGCTGAGTGGGACTGAATCTTATTTCACACTAATTGTGGATGAGGTTGAGTATACACCGGAGCTCACCATCGTGACTCTCACCTGGAGTAATCCACGTGGTAATAAAGATCGGGCCACGGTCGATAAGCTGACCCAGATACGATTTGCTCAGGGTAAGTACTATGTAAA
>JADFTK010000045.1 GCA_022560375.1 Patescibacteria group bacterium | reverse complement strand
CCTGCCCCAGGAGTTATTTGACAGTGTAGAATAATTATGTTATAATTATAGAATGAAAATACGAAAAGGATCACGGTTTGTAAAAAAAAGTTTCATGGCTAAAAAAACGTCATTAGTTTTGTTATCTTTATTTATACTGATGATCTTAGTAGTCAGTAGTATCTACGTTTTTTCGTATTCAGGAGTGAATGCTGCGGTTACCGCTTGTTCAACTACTTCAATTACCGTCACTCAAACTTCCGCACCTATCATATATATTGATAAGGATACTACACCACTACTCAATAGTGTCTATGTATCCTATAAGCTCGATACAGGTGGATCTGATAGCTTTAGTGATTTATGGGTGAAGTTGGAGAATTTTTCAAGTGCCAATCTCGCTTTAGCAACAAATGAGGACGGGCTGTACCATATCGGCCCAATGGGTATTAATTCAACAGAAAATGTCTACTTCTTTTTGACCGGTACCGAAACTGCAACAGCCCAATCATATGACGTCACCTTATATGAAGGCCATCCAACATTTGGTGGTAGTGAGACGTGCTATGAGACGGAATCACATACAGCGGTTGACGATACTATTAAAGCTGTTTCCAACAAGGTTACCTCAGTTGTTGCCACCGCTCCATATGTTGGTGGATCGATGACCATTACTGTCACCGGTGACACGGGAACTATCGGTGCCGCTGGTATATTTAACTACACACCAGCTAGTATCTCTACCTGGCCAGCAGATTGCTACGAACTCTATGATACTAAAATGGTTTTGACTGGAGGGAACACGGGTACGCATGATGACATTTTGTATTTAAGTGGGCTTAATTCCTCGAATACGCATTATGTTCAAACATATTCATTTTATGCTAAATGTACGACAGCAGTAGATACTGCCGTTACCCCACTTAATAATATTAGTTCTGGTACTCAGATTAAGCACACCAGTACTGACACCAGTACCTATACATCGATCCCGCCTATACCGCCGGCGGAAAACCAAGTTAATCTTACAAAAAATGTAAATCCTGGTGGCTCAACGAGTGGAGGAACTGTAACATATACTGTCTCGTTGATTAATGATTCTCCGGTGGCAATTCAAATAGATTATTTTCAGGACACTCTGCCGTCATCTCCTGCATCAGTGAGCTATGTGAGTTCAACATCCAAGTATGATACTGTCACCATTAGTGAACCAAATATCAATGGCCAGGTGCTTACCTGGACAGATATATTTATCGTTCCGGCAGGTGGTAGTAAAGATCTTACGTATGATGTGACAATCCCTACTACTAATGGTAACTATACTAATAGCGCTGTTGCTTTTGTTGGTAATACACAAATTGATTTAACAAAAGATACAACAAACAACTCACCAGCAACTGCTACGCATGGCGTTGGTGATCCAAATCTGGGGACCAGTACCAAAACGTCAGTGGATGTTAATGGTGGTGATTTAGTGCCGGGGGATACAATTCGCTACACACTGACAATAATTAATTCTGGCACCGTTACTGCCACGGGCATTGATGTTGATGATACGGTAGATACAAATACTGAAAATTTAACCAATGTCGTCATTGCAGCTTCTGGTTCATCCTGTGGCTCCAGCTATACGAACAACTCAACTTCAACCGCATTAAATATTGACGACGTGGACGTTACTACTGCCACAAGTTGCATCATTATTTTTGATGTCAATGTGAAATCTGGTACGCCTGACCAAACGAGTATCCTCAACACAGCAACAATTGGGCCTGGTGATGAGGGTGGAGTCGGTGGCACAGCAACATCAGCCCCACTCACGGTAGATGTGGATCCATTTTTGACAGTTACCAAGATTGAAAATGATGCTGACAATAATGTATCTCCGGGTCAGGTTGTTACCTATACGCTCACGCTGGGTAATACTGGCCTGGCCAATGCAACCGGGGTAGATATTATCGATACGATTGGTGGAACCGCACCAATTAACATTGTTGATAATTTCACATATGCAAACTGTGGTACTGATTTTGTAAATAATTCCACCGGGACACAAATTGAAATTGCCAATGTAGATGTGGCTACCAGTACTGATTGTATTGTCACGTATGATGTCACCATTGGCGGTGGCGCCCTTGATAATGAGACAGTGACCAACTCTGCCAATGTCGGTCCGGCCAATGAAGGTGGTAATGACCCTAGTGCAGTGTCAGCCACTTCGTTGACTGTAGTTGTTTCTGGGGTTGATCCAGTTCTTGGTGTCACCAAAACTGAAAATGATGCAGATGATGTTGTTACCCCAGGTCAAACCGTTACCTACACCGTCACTATTGCTAATACCGGGACTGAAACAGGTACTACCTCTTTCACTGATGCCATCGATACAGATTTTGGTAGTCCAAGTAATTTTGGCTTCACCAATTGTGGTGGTAGTGAGGGTAACAGTTTTGCTGCACCAACACTGACTATTTCGACTTTAGTGGTGACCACATCCTCAGACTGTGTGGTGACTTATGACGTGGTCGTGGATAATCCGTCAACTGAAAGTGCCACCATGACCAACTCCGCTGATGTGGCCTTAGCAGCGGAAGGTGGCAATAATCCCAGTCCAGTCAGTGCTACCACTCTGACGGTAGCAACTAGTGCACCCGTAGAATCATCTCGTGAAATTAATTTAAGTAAAACATTAAAGTTTATAACGCAGCTCAATATTACTGACTTTATTCTTGTCTACGAGTTTATAGTAGACAGTGGAAACAGTGATACATCTATTACTAACATTCAGATTACAGATGACTTAACCGAGCTGGAAGCTGATGGGGCAATAATTACTTCATCGGGCGTGGAGATAACGGATGCTTTTAGCAGCGGAGGCTTGGCAAATAGTAATTTTGATGGAGATGGAGACACGAAGTTGCTTGCTGGTGTGCCATCTGGAGCCAGCCTTGATGCATCGGGCGGAGCTGATACTTCAGCCAGTTTGGAGGTCACTGTAGCCATGACGAGACCCATTAATACCTCAATCCCTTCGAATACAGCTCTGGCAACTGGGGACGACGGAGTAAGTGATGTGTCTGATAGTGATGGCGTAGAAGCTGATGGTAATAAAGATTCAGATACTACAAATGATCCAGCAACGGCACTTACCTTAGACCCTGATGGTGATTATTTTGTAAATGGTGCTGAATCTACAACTGCTGATCGTGATAATGATGGAATTGTAGATAGTCAGGATTTTGATCCTCAAGGATACTTTTATTGCCAGGAAAATGGAGCGATATTGAGTGGTGGGCAGGTGCAGGTAAGTGGTCCAGCCTCAGTTACTATGATTGAAAATGGAGCGCCAGGGTATTATCAATGGTTTGTCACTACCCCAGGGACATATACCATGACCTATACTTCACCAATCGGGGCTACACCCAGTACGAGTAGAAATCCATCGGGGATTTTAGACCCAACGGGTAATCCCAATCCATATTCTATTGGTTCAAGTGAATATGGTGCAACGGGCGTAATCGCCGACTTCACTGCGGGAGCAAATCCGTATTATCTCGTGTTTGAAATAGAGGCAGGCGATCCTTGGATCATAAATAATAATATACCGTTTATAAACTGTAGTACGTTACCTGTAACGGGAACTGATATTTATTTATACATTATAATTGGTCTTGTTTTGTTGACGGGCGGAGGTATTTCTCAATATCTTAATCGGAATCTGAAGCTATATATCTAATTTTTCTATATTTATTTTACCATCAGACGAATCAGTGGATATTGTAGGGAGTGTTAGATATTATTTGGTAACAACATTGATAAGCAGTCTGAGTGAAAAGTTCGAATGTCCTCTACGAACCGGAGCCAGTATATTTTAGTTGACAAGCACTTCTTTTTAGTTTATCATTTGCATATATATGCAAATGAGTAAGTTAAAGAAAATTAAACAGGAACTAAGAAACGCCAAGGCAATTGAGTCTTGTGCAGTTGAGTTTGGTGTTATTGGTGATCCTACCCGCCTCAAGATCTGTTACTTACTATGTCAGCATAAGGAACTATCAGTAGGCGATATCGCGGAAATAGTTGGAGTATCCATCTCGGCCGTATCCCGGACTCTTAAAAAGCTCCAGCAAACAGGCCTCGTAAATCGACGACGGGATTATAAAACAGTCTATTATAGTATGAGTAAATCGTCTTTAGTGAAAATATTAAAAGAAAGGATATCGGACTATGAAAAAATTTGATTTTATTATAATTGGTGGCGGGGCAGCAGCCTTTGCGGCCGCCATTAAAGCCAATGAACTTGGGGCAACCACTGCTATGATCCAAGGTCCCTTACCTTTGGGTGGCACCTGTGTGAATGTTGGTTGCGTGCCCAGTAAATCTTTGGTACATGCGGCGGAGCTGGTACATGCCACTAAGAAAATTCATCCCGGTGGCATCAAACTGTCTTTGGAATCATTTGATTTCGCCAAAGTAATTAAAGATGAGCTTGATCTGGTGGCGGCACTAAGGAAACAAAAGTATGAAGAAGTTCTATCTAATCTGCCGCAGGTCACTTTAATAGAAGGAATTGCCAAATTTGTTAACCCTAACGAAATTAAGGTCGGTAAAGATATATTGAGTGCCAAGAAATTCTTGATCGCCACCGGTACGACTGCCTTGGCACCAAAAATTCCTGGATTAGCCAAGGCCGGATACCTAACACATGTCCCGGCCATATCCAGGCAAATATTACCAAAATCTTTACTCGTTTTAGGTAGCGGTGCAGTCGGGTTAGAGTTTTCTCAAATATTTGCTCGTTTTGGTTCGGCGGTGACGCTGGTGGCTAGAGGCGAGAGTTTATATAAAAATACTGAGCCAGAATTAAATAAGGCACTTGAACAGGTATTTGCTGACGAAAAAATAAAAGTTTTGAAAAATACAGTGGCAGTCAAAGTTGAAGTAAAAAATAAATTGAAAGTTGTTACCTTGAAAACCGGCGATCAGGAGCGAACCATATCAGTCGAGGATATACTCGTGGCCACTGGTAAAACACCAAATACTTCAACTCTCGGCCTGGATAATATTGGCGTTGAGCTTGATAAAAAGGGAGCGGTAGTAGCATCACCAACATTCCAAACATCAGCTGATCACATTTATGTAGCTGGTGATGTGTCCAGTTTGCCAATGCGGCTGGAAACTACGGCTGGTAAAGAGGGCTCACTGTCAGCACAGAACGCTCTCCAAGGTACAAAACATACAATTGATTATTTGAGCGTGCCCTGGACAGTATTTACGGCCCCGCAATTGGCGGGTGTTGGTTTACTCGATGAAGATACGAGTAAGCATGGCTTGTCATGCACCTGTAACACCGTTAGTTTCAAACATTTGGCCAAAGCCCAAATACTTGGTGATACTCGTGGGGTTATCAAAATGGTTATGGATCGACAAAGCCGACGCATTGTCGGAGTGCATATTTTGGCGGATAACGCCGGAGATATAATCGGACAGGCAGCTCTAGTTATAAAGAATAAAATGACTGTTGATGAGGTGCTGGAGACAATGCCAGTATTTCCCACCTTGTCCGAGAGCATTAAAATTGGTGCCATATCCCTGGTCACTGATATTTCTAAAGTAAGTTGCTGTATATGAAAAAGAGCCCATTCACCCTTATTATGATAATAACAGGCGTGATTGTGACTGGAGGCATTATTACCTTGATTTATGCTTCAGCTGATTCATCATCTGACACAAATGAATTAGCTACCGGGACAAATGTCGGTGATAGAGCTCCAGATTTTCGTATACAAGTTATTGATGGTCAGGTGATTTCACTTAGTGATTTTCGGGGAGAGAAGGCTTTGCTGATTACCTCCACTGCTTCATGGTGTCCCACCTGCATTGTTGAGGCTGATAATATTTCCCCAGTCTATGCAGAATACAGTGATTCTGTTGAGTTTCTATCCGTGAGTGTCGATCCAACTGATGATCGATTAAAGCTGGAATCATTGTCAGCCAACACCAATAGCCCGTGGTATTATACCGAGCCTAACTTGTCTGGCGTGACTGATATGATAATTGATTACAAACTTACTAGGTTTGAAATTACTTACGTCATTAATAGGGAGGGCATAATTATCTTTAAGGACAAGAACATCACTACTGAGAAAACTCTAACCGAAATCATGCAGAGTTTATCCAGCTAACATTATAATATTATGGAGATTGCCGTTATATCTCTGGCCTTCCTGGCTGGTGTTGCTATATTTTTTTCACCTTGTGGCATTGCCTTACTCCCCGCCTATGTCGCTCATCTCATTAGTCAGTCAGGAACAGAAAGTCTATCTTTGAGGTCACGAGTAATGCAAGGAACGAAAATTGGCACGATTGTCAGTCTGGGGATTATTACAGTATTCATATCAGTCGGTATTATTATCAGCTTGCTGGGTAATTTTATTGGTCCTTATGCCGCTTGGCTGGCTGGGCTTACTGGTTTGATTCTAATTATTCTAGGTATATTAATGTTTAGCGGTCGCGTACCAACGTTACACTTGCCCCATTCATTTGGCGCTGATCGTTCCGGTTTCACTCGCTTTTATTTATATGGTGTTGGATATGCCATTGGTGGCATCAGTTGTACCTTACCGGTTTTCTTGCTGGTAGTATTTGCCTCATTGGGTAGCGGTACATTTTACGGTGGACTAGTAAACTTCATTGCTTTTACAGCCGGCACTGTTATACTTATGTTAATTGTAACTATTCTAAGCTCTGTGTCTGGCGAGCTGGTCGGTAGATGGCTTAAATTACATATGGGCGTCATTCAACGTGCCAGTGCCATTATTATCATTGCCGCTGGTGTGTATCTAATTTACTTTCAATTACGGGCTTTTGATCCATTAGGTTTTTGGTCATGAAAAAAGTGTTATTCTTAATATCTACACTCTCGGTTATAGTTGTAATATCTTTTGTAATATTTTCATACAGTAAGACCGATTCAGATATTCAATCAGTGAAACAACCTCCCGTTGCCAGTGTTATTATTAGTGAATGGACAGTAACCATTAAGGGAAACATTAGGCTGGAAACTGGATTTACCAGCCATGACCCTGATGGAGGAGAGATAGTTTATTATCGGTGGGAGGTAGCTGAGGCACCGGTAGCACGAGCAGATGAAGTTGGGAGAGTAATATATGAAGGGACTGAGCCATCAAAGTCGAACATCCTGCTTCCAGAACTGACAGCCAATGATATTGGCACATGGACATTCAAATTTTCGGTGACTGATGATGAGGGGGAAACCGGCTCAAAAAATGTCATCGTGAAAGTTCGTAAGGATATTACAGCACTTGCTTCAACCACATTAGTCCCAATTGGAGAGAACAAAGATCTAGCAGATTCTGACATAATTGCCGGAGTAGTTGTGAATGACGAAGCAGTCGCTTTCCCCCGTACGGTAATGGATAATTATGCTATTGCTAATTCCATTGTCGGTGAGGAGCCAATAGTGTTGGTCTTATGTGAATTTTGTCAGACTGGAGTGGCATACTATCGGACAGTTGAGGGGCAAGTATTATCCTTTTCTGGCTTCGGTGGGACATTATTGGAAGATGACTATAAGGTTGAGGACAATGAGACTAAATCAACCTGGGCAATTGTTCAGGGCAAGGCGGTGGATGGATTATATAATGGAAAAGAGTTGTTAAATCTTGAGGTTAGAATGACTACTTGGGGGGAATGGGTAGGGCAGCATCCAGACACATTGGTTCTCGTAAACTAAGTTTTTTTTGGTTCGATCCCAGCACCCAG
>JADFTK010000009.1 GCA_022560375.1 Patescibacteria group bacterium | reverse complement strand
ATGCTACAAAACGGAACCACCATGACAGCGGGCAAAACCATAACCTTCCAACGTCCCTCTAGCGGGGATTCCTCATACTTTCCCGGCCAAATCGCTTTGCAATTCTACACTGACTTTGCTTTACCTAGAAAATCTGTCTATACCTGGAACGACCAAATGCCTAACGCCCTTGATCATTTCGCTGAGGGAAAATTAGGATTCTTTTTCGGATATCGCTTCAATGAGCCGGAAATTCAGTCAAAAAGCCGTGGTGTAGATTATGATATAGCCGCAGTGCCACAAGTCAACACCTCCCAGGCGGTTAATTTCTCCAATTATTGGGTTTACACCGTGGCCGGAAAAACCAGTAACGCTAATGAGGCTTGGAATTTCCTCCAGTATGCCAGCCAGCCTAAAAGAATCCAACCATACCTGACCAGCACCAATCAAACCAGCGTCTTAAGAGCTTTGCTCAATGAGCAATTAGCCGACCCGGCCACGTCTGTATTTGCCCAACAAGCATTAACGGCTAAAAGCTGGTACCAAGGCCGGAATCCTGAAGAGGCAGAAAATATTTTTGGGGAGATGATTGAAGCCGTACTAAATGAAACCGACACGGTGGCCTCCGCCATTAATACTGCCGCCCAAAAAATCCAACAAGGATACTAAACTATGACCCAGACAATGAAAAAAAGAGTACTACTGGTAATTCTGATAGTAGTTGCTGTGGCCATCGGATTATCAGCAACTACTAACATCGCCTTGGCAAATAGCCATTATCCATCATATGAAGATGGTCTTAAGATAATCCCCGATGAGTGCCTGCACCCAACAACTGACGGCAAGATATGTGATCTCACATCTTTCGTACAACTATTTATCAACCTGGCTCAGGTAATGTTAAAGATTCTGCCCTACATTGCCATGATCATGATGATCTGGGCTGGCTTTAACCTAATGACGTCTGGTGGTAATCCCGAGAAAATCCAAGGAGGGAAAAAAATGGTTATCTCAATAATCCTGGGTGTGCTAATTACCACTATCCTGGCCTGGACCTGGTCATTCTTTGTCATAACCTTGTTAACTTGCGACCTCGGTAATAAAGAAAAAACATGTGAGGGGAAAATTTTTCCTGGTTATATTTTTGGCAAAGAATGGTGGGGGGGAGGTAACCCAGTTGAGTCCCTACCTCCCGAAGCTGGTTGTTGTGTCATAAATGATGTAGGCTGTACCGAAGTAACCAAGGAAGAATGTAGCGATTTTACCGGTTTTTTCCAGGGTGGACTTAGTTTCTGTAGTCAGATAAAGCAGTGTGAAACTTTTGCAAAAGGAGGGTGCTGTGCTGATGAAAACGACGGGAATGATATTTGTTATAATGCCAATGAAGAAGGGTGCATAGGTGCCAAGGAAAAAACATTCAACGCTAATGATTGTGGTGCCATAAAAAATGAACCAAGATTTAATTGTGTGATTATTAACGATATTTAATTATTATTAATCAAGGATTAAACAAATTTTTTAACATTTATATGCAGGGGATATGTATAAAAATCGAATATATATAATATTTGCGCTAATTATTACCGGGGTTCTGGTATTTTCAATATTAATCCCTGCTCCTTCAGCCATTGGCCAAGAACTCCCCAACCCTATTGGCGAAAAAGATGGTAAGCCTATAAGTCTTTTAGATGTGATACTCCGGGTACTACAAATTGTTCTGGCAGCAGTAGATATTTTTGCCCTATTTATGTTTATCTTTGGCGGCTTCCAGCTTTTAATTTCAGCCGGGAACCCCAATATGATTAAGAAGGCTAAAGACACGCTGGTTTGGGCAACTTTGGGCATTTTAGTCATTACCTTGAGCTATTCCATATTGAAATTTATTTTTGAAGAGGTGCGCAAAGGGTTTTAGGGTTTTAATACTATATTGACAAATTAGCAATTAAGATGTATAATAGTGGCATCTATTGACATACAGATAATAATGATTCATACTGATACGTTATTATAGTTAAGTGTTTAAATTATATATATATTATATATTTGAAAGGGGGTGAATAACATGAAAAAATTAACAATCGGATTAATGAGTATTGCTTTGCTAGCACTCCCTTTTGTCGCCTTTGCACAGGTTAATGTAAATAGCGAATTTGGTACCACGTTTGGTTTAGGTACTGCTGATCTAGAATCAACAGTCGTCAACGTAGTACAATGGGTGCTTGGCTTCCTCGGATTAGTAGCTGTAATTATGATTTTAATCGGCGGCTTCCAGTGGATGACTGCTGGCGGTAACGAAGAAAAAGTTGCCGGGGCTAAGAAAGTTATTTCTGCGGCCGTTATTGGCTTGATCGTCGTATTGCTCGCTTGGGCAATCGTCATCTTCGTAGTATCACAGACTAGTGAACTTTCAAACTAACAGCTGATACGCAAGTAAACTTTAACCCCGCCCCTTATAAGGGGCGGGGTTTGTTTTTAGAAAATGCATACTATACAATACACTTATGACAGACTCTTTAAAGACCACCCAGACGCCTGATCAGCGTTACAAAAAATTATTATGGATGACCATAGGATTATTCTGTATTGTCATTTCGGCCCTACTCTTGGTCAAGTATAATAGCTTCGGATATAACGCGATCGACCTTGGTATTTACAACCAAGTATTTTTTAATTCAGCCCAGGGCCAGCTATTTGCCATGAGTATTCATCCCCATCTGTATTTGGGCGACCACTTCGAAATATTCATTTTATTTCTATTACCAATATATTATTTTTTTCAATCACCATTTACTCTCCTGGTGCTACAAACAGTCTTTGTGGCCTTATCCGCTTGGCCTCTATATTTAATTGCCAGAACAAAACTTAGCCCACTCTGGTCATGGTTGATTGGCGTAGCTTTTCTGCTAAATCCCATCACGCTGAATCTTATATTTTTCGAATTCCACCTGCTGCCTTTTGCTATCCTGCCGCTTCTTTTTGCTTACTACTTTTACCTAAAAAATAAATTTATACCTTTCATTTTGTGGAGTAGCCTAGCCGTGCTAGTCAGAGAAGATGTCGGCTTGGTGGTGATCATGTTTGGCGTGCTGGCCCTAATCGATAAAAAAAACTGGCGATGGATTTTTGCACCAATTATCCTGGGAGGCTCGTGGTTCTTGATCGCTATTCAGTTAACCGGATTTTTTAACCAGTCGGGAGGATATAAATTTATTGCCTTGTATTCGTGGTTAGGGGCCACCCCATCGGAAATTTTCATCAATTTTCTAACTCAGCCCTGGCGGGTACTGAAACAATTACTCAGCATAAATAATTTAATAATGTCCATAGCTATTTTTATACCACTTATCGGCCTGCCCTTGCTAAGAGCCAAACACATCCTGCCAGTCGCCTTAATTATTTTACAAATATTTTTAATCAGGGTCAGCGCTACCATAGTTCTACAAACCCACTATTTATCCTTAGTCATTCCTTTCCTATATGTAGCGGCCATATTCGCTTTGGCCAATATACTGGCCAAAGAAAAAAATATCATTAGTGCCTTTATTTATAAATACAAACAATTTTTTGGTACCGCGCTGATAGTTGCCATTATCTATTCTTTTTTTACCTTTACCCCCATCATTAGTGCCTTTAGCAGTTCTATTAATTATACACCTAACGTTTCTAAGGCAGTAAATAATGAAATAGTGAGGGCTGTTCAGCCTGATGATACCGTGGTAGCTAGCTTTGATTTCCTGCCAGCCTTATCAGCCCGTACTAAACTTTACTCTCTTCACTATGCTTTTTTAGGGCGTCGACAATTTTCTGACATCCCTTATACCATCCCCTCTAGTGTAGATAAGTTAGTGATCGATTTTAGCGACTTTATTATCTACTACCTCCAATCAAAAAATATATCCAGCTATGCCGGGCAATACTCGGCTGGCGCTGATCGTATAAACCAATTAATCAAGGATAACAATCTCGGCATACGTAGCATCTCGGATTCCGTAGCTCTTTATGAAAAAAACTACTTATCCAGCATCAAGCTAACAGAAAAAAACAGCCGACCAAGTCCAACAGCAACCTCGCTAAATACCAACCTAAACAATACCCTCATCCTAGTCGCCTGGGAGCAAGTTGCTAACGAAACTGGTGATGAAAAAAATATTTTACCCATCAGTTTTTACTGGCGGTCCGTAACTGATATTACGGACGATTATTTTTTGCAATTACTCATTACAGACTCTAACCATAAAAAAGTTTACGATAAAATATACCCCCTCGGCTACGGGCTCTACCCAACGAGCCAATGGACAACATTTGATACTGTCAAAACTAATTACTGGTTTTATATCCCCCCGGAATTTCAAGGTAATAATTTCGATCTGTCGTTCCAAGTGGTGGCCTTAAATGGCTACATGGGCTTAGATGAGGTGCGCTCCACCAAACCGGTAATTACCAAGCTGGAAATGATTGGAGAAAAAATTCCGATTAACTACAGCACCTTATAGATTGCCACTTCCGTATTTCTATACACCTCCTTCAAATAACTTTTTGATGCAGGATTATAGATCCCAGCTTCTTTTTCTTTGGAACCATAGTACAAATAACTCACCCGCCCATCAATCAATAATGAATATTTCTTATCGGCCTCGGTATCTTCCTCCCAAAACCAACTACTTAAGGCCAGCTTAGCCGACAGATCTATGGTCTGGGGGCCATGGCCAATCCATACTATACGTCCAGAGTAGGCAGGGATGTAATTCCCGATATAAAAACTAGAAAAAACTACCTCCTCAATCCCAGAATTATCCCGCAGCCAATGCATGGCCGCTACCTCCTCCTCATGTAAATAATAGGGTAGAGATTTTTTTGACTGAAATAAGTAAAAATCCTGGCCAATAATTTGTATATTAGTCAACGGTAAAAATATTAACAGGGCCATTACTAGAACCAGCTTCTTGGTTTTATTGTTACCTAGGCGGTCAAATAAAAATAAAATACCCAGGAATGCCAAAATTGACAAAGGGATATGCCAACCCTCAGACATGCGTCTTTGAAAAGAAACAGGCATATAAATAAGAATAGATGTAACCATAGCCCAAATTACTATAAACGTCTTTTTACTGTCAAACCTTTTGATACTTACCCACAGGCCAAGGCTGGCCAAGACAAAAATGAAACCATAGCCAATTAAATACATCCAAACACTTGGTGAGGACAGAATATTCTGGGCCGCCCAATTTCTGATAACCCAATCCAATTGGGAAAGCAGGTACAAATAAACAACAATTGGTAGTGGGATAATACTTAGAATTAGATAATGTCTGATATAGCGCCAGGAAACTTTTCGTTGCCTGATAAATATGACCAGCAAGTAAACCCCCAGGGTAACATAAATTGTCGGCCCATTAAACGGATGAAACCATAATAAGAAGAAAGCGGCCATACCTGCCCCAATACTAAAACGCAACTTATCAGTGTCAAAAGCTAAGAGCATTAAAAGGAATATCAAAATAATTAAGGTTAACGAGGCGATGACATGCGGCGAGTGCAACAGGGTCAGGAAGGTAATGCTCTCGGTCACCCATATATCCGTCGGGTGTTCATAAATATTATTAACATCAAAAAGAAACGGATTAAAAAATACGCCTAAGCCTGACGAAAATAGTACTAAAAACAAAACCCACTTTCTTTTATTTACGTCACGGAATAAATAGGCTAGGAATAAATAAAGGACAAAGATGAAAATAACTATCCAGATAGATCTGGCCACCTGTAAAGCCAACAAATTAGGCATATTAAAGATCTTGGCCAGCCAACCCACCGATAACCATAAAGGATTCGTAAGAATACGAGACTGTGGCTCAGAGGTATATAAATTTAGAAATACATTATTACCCTGTTTTACCTGCTCAATCATCGACAGAAATACATTAGTATCCCCTGGAGCTAAATGATGCAGCCCGGTAAATACCGAATCAGCCGGCCGGGTAAAATAACCATACAGAAATGGAGCGGCAGTAAGCATGATAACTAACAAAGCCACTAAAAAAACAAGGAGCCATTCTTTTTTGGTTATGCTTTTAAAAAGGCTATACATAGGCCATCACTAACTCAAATTCTTTTTTTTTCATAATACTCCCCATATAAATAACGGCCGAATAAAACAAATAATAAAAAGGTTACTAAAAAACCAATAACCCTAAAAATTACAGCGAAAATCAAGGCATCGCTTGGTAAAATACCTACAATACTTGATGTTACAAATAGTACCCCCTCATAAACTCCTAACGAAGCCGGAGTTACATTTATAAAAAAAGATACAAAGGAAATTAAGTTAAAATATAAGACCTTGAAGAATGCAATATTAATCCCGAGAGCGGTGAAAGTAATATACATAAAAAAAGTACCCAATAAAACATAAATAATATTCAACAGAAATAAATGAAATAATAATTTCCCATCTTGCTTAATTAAGTCCCAGCCGTTACTCACTTCAAAAACCTTTCTTACTAACCAGTTCTTAGTTGGCCTATTTTTTGGCGAAGCAATAATAAAAAATATTAACCCGATAAAAAAAGAGCCGAATAATATTGTTATGGCTAGATTAAAAATATTATACTTAATGAATAAATATGTAGTAGCTATTAATAACATAGATGAAATAACTAAAAACAATACTAGATAGCTTCCCACTAAAGTAACAATAAACTTAGTATAATCAAAATTGTGAACTTTCTTTAAGTAAAGAGCTCTAATGCCAGCCCCACCTCTAAAGGGAGTGATAAAATTAAAAAAACTAGTAGCAACAGATAATAAAAAACTTTCTTTATATCTAATTTTACCCCCCAGCTTACTAACTAGTATCTTTAAGATAACCCCGTTAATAAAAAGAGAGGCCGTGTAGATCAAAACTAGCAAGGCTATGTCAAATCTATCAAGTAAAAATATATTTTTAAAGTCACCTATATTGTTCAGGAAATAACTAAAAAGCCAGCCAAGAAGTGAAACCAGAATTACTATGGAGATACTTTTCTTTATCTTATTAGTTTTAGTGCCAAAAAACATTTTTTTCGAAAAACAATTTATTAATTTTTTTTTGCTACTATGACAATTTCGTGCCCCAACCAGGGACCCAAAAATGACAAACTAGAGATTATCACCCCAAAAAAAGTAGAAGTGAATTTCATCTTTTTAATTACTAAGCCATTTTTTTTAATAAATTTTTTGACCGAGTGTTTTTCAAAAAAGTGTACATGAGTTCTATCTAGAATCCCTGTCTCAGTATATGTAAAAAAGCCAAACAACAATTTCAACCGTATTTTAAAATTTGCAATGTTAGGTATCGAGATAACCATATGCCCACTCTCTTTCAAAAGAGGTTTTAGTCTCTGCATCACAGAATCTGGATTAAACAAATGCTCTAGTATATCAGCCATAATAATAATATCAAAACTTTCTTTTTTAAATAATCCAAAATCAAAATTATTAATATCTTCACACAAAACTTCTTTATATACCCCGCTATTTTTTAGCTCAGGTATTAGGCTCTGGTCATTTTCAATGCCTACCCAATCTCCTGTCTTAATATAATTACCTAAATATCCTGTATTACAACCTAAATCAAGAACCCGATCTGAATCTTTGATAATCCGACGTATGGTGTCTATAATTTGTCGATGGGTCGAATACCTCTTGTTAACAAAGTGATACCTGTTCATATTTTTTATTCTATTCCTTTCCTTATACCTCTAACAAATTCTTTAATAAAAAACAATTTTTTGTATTTAATGACATTAACCACAAAACCAACTATCACACTATTAATAATAAATATTGTTTTTTTTATTCCTGAAAGGTTTTTTCTGGCAAATAAAATATTATTCTTGGCAATCAGGTACACTTTCATATAAGAATCCTTAGTACTTTGTGAATGCTTGTGGTAAATCACGCTACTCGGAACAGTAAATAATTTATAACCACATTTATTAGCTCTTACAGACCAGTCTAAGTCCTCAAGATAAGCAAAGAATTGTTCGTCAAATAACCCGACTTCCTCGAAAGCTTCCCGTTTAGACATAAAGCAAGCACCAGAAACTGAGTCTGGGTAAACAACCTCAGTAAACTCATTTCTTCGTCTATTTTTACCTATATGATAAACCCCTCCCAGAAATAGCTTACCCCCCATTGTTTGTACCTTTTCTGGATTAGAATAATCCAATATCATTGGGCTAACTATACTTTTAGGATTTTTTTCCAGCTCTTTTAATAATGGTTTAAAAAAATCTTTCTCTATTACAACATCATTATTCAAAATCATAATATACCCACAGTCTTCCTTTTTTAGACAATAATATATTGCTGTATTATTTCCTTTACAAAAACCTTCATTTTTTTCATTGGAGATTAATTTGATGGAAGGGAATATACCTTTTAACCGTCGCCCCTCAAAATTTTTGGAGCCATTATCAACCAGGACAACCTTATAATTTGTCCCTTCTACTTTTAGCAAACTCTCAATACATTCCTTCGTGTCAGAAAATCCATTCCAGTTGATAATAATTATATAGACTACACGACCCATGATACAAATTTGATTAATTATTGGGTATTACTTAAAATGCTTAAACAATAAATTACGTAAACTACTTTCGATACTCTTCTGGATGAATAAAAACTTCTGATAACCTCTTTTAGACACTTGCTCTCTGAGCGCCTCATTAGTTTTTAGCTCCATAATAGCCCTAGCTAAATCTCCAGCGTCGGTCATTTTTACCATTAAGCAGTCTTCTCTGTCTTTCAATAACTCTTCATTGGCCCTATTCCTACCTACTACTACTGGTTTCCCCATGGCTAAAAATTGGAATGTCTTTCCTGAGATAACCCGCCTAGCCTTATTAACTGACGAAAAATGTCCTCCTAAACAAACATCCGCCTTCATTATTTCTTCTGGCAACTGTTGGTATGGCACCCAGTCAACAAATTCTACATTTTTCAAATCTAGTTGGTTTATCTCGTCTTTAAACTTCTTCCTAATAGGGCCTATTAGTTTGAATAAAATATTCGATTCATATTCCAATATTTTAGCCGCTTCTAATATTGTTGCAATACCCTGCAATGGAAGGGCCGTCCCGTAGTAAAAAACTATAAATTTGCTTTTCTTCTCTACTTGATTACGGGGATAGAAAATTTTTTTGTCAGCACCGACTGGTACATTAAAGAATTTTTCTTTAGGAATATTAAAAGTATTCACAAAATAATTAATATGGGCCTTCGTGTCCAGCAAAATCCCATCTGCCGTTCTACAACAATATCGATCCAGCCAATACGCCATTCTACCAATTACTGAACTTGATGAATACTTTTTTCTATCAAAACACAAAGTATCATATATAGATATAAAAGCATCAAAAATAATCGGCTTCTTGGTTAATAATCGCATAATTGGTAGAATTTCATGCCCTCGGAACCCCACTATAATAATATCAATATCCTTTTTCGGTAAAACAACAAACTTCCACAAAGCTTGAATATATCTAGTAACAGACTTCCGATTATATACGCACTCAACAACCTCAATATCCTGAATCTGGCTTAAAGCTCTTCTAATAACATCTTGTCGTACATAATGTTTCGTATAATAGGTGGCAAAATACAGAACCTTCATAGTATTCAATTTCTATATTACCTTTGGTACATCTTCTTCTTTTGGTAATAAAGCATCCGCTCCTGCGTTAGTCGAGTTTTATTGATCATATCCGCCAACAAGCCAACAATTAACAACAACATGCCAAATATATTTAGAGCTAGCCCGGCGAAACCAACTGATTTATAAGGGGTAATTTCCCCCAAAAATAAAAGACGGCCCACCACAAATAGATCCAGAGCAGCACCAATGCCAAATAAGAAAACCCCTGCCCAGCCAAAAAACTTTAAAGGCTTGTAGTCAAGAATAGTCCTAAATATAGTATTAAAAATATTATAACCGTATTTAAATAAACTATCGGCAATTTTAGAATTACCAAATTCTCGCTCACCACGAACTTCTATTGGTACTTCCAATATATGTAGATCCTTAAAAATTACATTCAAAAAAGTCTCATGAGTATATGTAAATTTACTGAACAGGTTTAAATTAAGCAATACTACTCTCGAGAAAGCCCTAAAACCGCAAGAAACATCATAGTACTTTTTTTTGGCGATAAAACTAATTAAACGTGAAACGCGACGATTACCCCACCTTTTCAGACTAGACATTTTCGGGATCATATTTGGATCGATAAACCTGGAAGCAGTCACAAAATCTGCTTTTTGATTGACTATTGGCTCGACTAGCTTAGGAATATCCATAGCCTCAAATTGCCCATCAGCATCAATATTGACCATTATATCATAGCCGCCCTGTAGCGCTTCTTTGACCCCGCGCTGGAAGGCCATGCCCAGTCCTTTATTATATTCATGGGTAACGACGTTAGCCCCTGCCTCACTAGCAATTTCTCCGGTTCGATCCGTAGACCCGTCATCAACGACTAAAACGTCTACTATTTTTATTCCGGTAATTTGACGAGGGACACGTTTAATAATATCCCCAATAGTTTTTTCTTCATTAAAGGCTGGTAAAAATACTAATAACTTCATATATCCTTATATTATCTTAATATTCTAATCTATACAAAGAATATTGAGGCTTTTTTATAATTGAAATAATATTACTGTCCGGATTAGTTGATATATCGTCCAGTTGGGTTTTAACCATGCCATAATACTCTCCCCAATTCTGTACAAAAATATAATCTAAATTATGATATCTGGCAAAGTAAATGATTGAGTCGATATCAGCATAAGGCATGCCATAGTTCCGAGCGTCCACCTCATATGAAACAACGGGGGTGGTCGACAATATTTCTAGATTACTTCCTAAATTATTATCAATCCATAACGTCATCTCTGAATCATAGCTTGGTCTGAAAAATGGTCGAAGGAAAATATTTTCTCCCTTTAAAAAAGATATATGGACTACCACTTCATATAAAACAAAAATAGTTATCAATATACTGATTACCAACATTCTTATATTTATTTTAGAAATTCCTTTAATTAATTGAACGGCCCCAGCCGATGCCAAAAGTAAAAGTAACACAACAATAGGATAGTAATAACGAAAGCTTGGTTGACCTAGATAGTAAATGAACAAATACAACGGAATAATGCTTAACAGATACCAATATTGAAGTGTATTTTCTTTTTTTTTAATAGCTCTATAAAGACCGTATATAAGTATGATGATTTGGAGCAAAAATACTGTAACAAAGAAATAAGCGTTATAAGAAATATTAATGATAAATAATCTGCCAAATGACCATACGCGATCAATAATGCTTGTTGCTGTGCCTGGCATGGAATTACCACCATAGTTTATTGCGTAATCTGTTTTATCCTCGGTCAAACTCTGAAACACCCTACGCTTTTCCGTCATGCGATCGGCTGCGTACTGATCAAATTCGGCTTGGACATTTGCAGCAATCGCCTGCTGGCCGGTCAAAACGAACTGACCAGTTTTTTCATATAAATAAAATAAGTATGGCGCAACTAACATAGAAACCCCAATAATGAATACGACGATTGAGAGGACAATTTTTCTCACTGGCAATTTATTATGCTGCGACCAATTCGCCACAATCCAAAAGAGAAACACGAGTACTAATGACAACCCCACAATCCTTACTAGATAAGCATACCCAACTAATAACCCTAAAAAGAAATACCATAAATGAGATTTTGGCTCTCTCATCATACTCCAAAACATCAGTATGGCTCCTATAAATAAGGCAGTAAACAGGGACTCCGTTAAAACAATAGTGGAATACCTTATAAATAAAGGGTGAATAGCTATCACTATACCGGCTATTAACCCCGTCCAAACATTAAATAATCTTTTGCCAAGATAAAATATCAAAACTATCAATACAACACCGCTTAGTATAGAAATTAGCACGCCCACAAATTCAGGATTCCTAAACATCTGATTAATCAAGAATATTACTATAGAAAACCCAGGCTGTATGATATTTGAAGGCGTAAATACTTCATCAAGCTCAAGTTGACCGACAGCTATTTTATCCGCTAATTTTAAATAAAGTGTTGAGTCTGGAGCTAATGTTTCTGCTGATGGAAACAAAAGGCGAATAATGATTGCTACAGCGACCAAGACTAGTAACCAAAATTTTTCTTGTTTTTTATTCATGGATTGCTAGACAACAAAATCTTTGATTTCTTATTTGAATTTTTACGTACTATGACGTAGTAAATTCCCACCGCCGCACAAAAAAGTGCATTCGGAATGAAAACGCTGAGCATGGCATAATATAAAAATCCATAAGCGGTAATAAAAAGTATCAAATGACGAAATTTTGCACTATCCACCAACAGCACAAGTGGGATAAACCAAAGTATATACCAAATATTAAATTTGCCGCCAAGTAAAAAAAGAAGAGATAATAATGCTAAAAAGTATCTAATTATAAAATTACTATTCTTAGTTAAATCTTTGTAAAACAATATAAATATATAAAGAGCTAAGAAAACCGCTAAATATCCAGCTCGGAGTGTTACTATATCTGGCTCAAACGTAGTATATTTGTCCAAAAATGAAAAACCGACATTGATGATAAACTGAGGGAATGTTAAATTACTTGGTCCGATAAGTGAATTACCTAAATTGCCAAGATTGTCCGAAAAATTTTGGTACGGTAAATAAAAGACAACCACTAAAACTACGATTAATAATATAGCCAAAACAACATCCCGTATTTTTCTTTTAACCGGAATTGATTGTTTAATAATAAACAAAAAGACAATTGGTAACAAAATAATTGGGCTGAATTTAACCAGAAATCCCAAGGTCAGTGAGCCGGCGGCCCAGATAAATCTACTTTTTAAAATTAAATAAATTGACAGTAGAATAAAAAACACCATAAAGACATCGTTGTGGGCTGAATGAATTGACTCAATTAGGATAAACGGATTCCAAGCAAATAATGCCGTTACAAAATACTTATTCCTTGGAACGGTTTGTGAGGCAATCTTGTATATCAGGAAGATACTGGCCGCCAGAACCGCAATAGCCACTAATCTGAATACCACTAGATTTACGATAACGTTCTGGCCAATAACTTTATTAATAGTCGTGGAGTATAAAGTAAAGAAAGGCCCATAAGGGGTCACCCCATTTTCCCAAGCAACAACATCTTGATACCCAAGTTCAGCCGGTGTGGCAGAATACTGGGTTACATCATGTAGATTGGCAATGCTGGCACGAGATGTATATCCGTACAGGTCAGAGGAAAAAAACGGAGGGGTGAGTATCAGGATAACGGCAAACACTGCCGTAAAATATATTACTACACGGAATGCAGATTTCTCCCGCAGATACTCCTTGCCATAAATATAAAAAAGTACATAAACACCAAACAGCGCAAAAAGAAACGGGCCAACCACCGACAACTCGGCAAAAAATACACCGGTGTGCCTCATTAATTCTCCAATATTTGTCGGCGAATAGACTATCACCATCAGGGAGAATGCAAAAAAGAAAACAGCAAATACAATACCAAAGACATATAAAAAAACTGGTGCTCTTATACCTATATTACCTGAAGTGGTTTGGCTACTTTGGTTACTAATGTTTGTATTCATATGCGAACTAAGCCTACAAAAAAAATGAAGCCTGGCTAGAGTATACCCAATATCCCTAAATATGCAACAAAAAAATGCCCGGGCAGGGTCTTTACTTGTTTGTTATATTCCCCTAGATACGAATCACGTGATTATTACGAGCAATGCAATAATAACGCTATCGAAGTGGCGGGACAAGCATCTGAGGAAGGCCCCATACATGGCAAAATAATTAAGAAGTTAAAATTAATACTTAATAACTAATTATCCCTCTTTTTTAAATTTTAAATAAAGTTAGAGATGACCAATACTTTTCCGCTATTGGTCTTATTTTTAATAATAAATAGTAGCTAATTAACAAAATAAAAAATATAGAATTTGCCAGGAAGAAATTGGATACGTAAAAAGCGAACCCGCTGATAGTAAAAAAAATTATCAAAATATGGTAACGTTTATCAGATATTAATAAAACTAAAGGCATAAACCATATTGTGTACCAGATATTATTTATTAAAGGAATAAACGTCAAGACTAAAAGAATAATCCAAAAATATCTATAAATAAGTAACCGTTTAAATGCTCTTCTACTATAAAAAAGCGTAACTAAATATAAAACCACAAATATTCCTAAAGATATATTTAATAATAAACCCGCAGTAAACGAAAAACCTACCAAGTAGTTCCCTAATAAGATAATTACTGATTTAATAATAGCAAAAGGAAATGTTAGTTTATAAGAGAGTAAGTATATAACCCCCAGGTTGCCAATATTTTCTGAGAAATTATCAAATGGAATATACATAACAGCGATTATTGCTACGATGGTAAAAATTAGCCCGACTAATAAGTATGCTTTCTTTTTTACCCCTTGTTTACTATGCAGAATCCATAAAAAAGAAAGTGGAATTAAAAATATTGTTACAAATTTAACCAAAAATCCTAAAACCAGTACGGCCCCAGCAGTAATATATTTATTTTGTAATAATAGAAATATGGAAAGTAATATTGATAGCAAAATAAGTACGTCATTGTGGCCATTATTAATTAACTCTATAAGTATGAACGGATTCCATAAAAAAAGAGTTACACTTGAATTGGCATAGCTAGGAATAATAATTTTAGCAATACGGTATAATAGCCAAGCACATGCAAAAAATAATATTAGGTTAAATAATCGAAAAATCGTAAGCTTAGCCGCTAGCTCTGATCCGCTAATTTTTTGTAATAGCATCGAGTAAACTGTATAAACTGGTCCGTATGGCGTGACTCCCTCAGCATAAGTAACGATGCCACTATAGCCTAATTCTGCTGGTGTAACTTTATACGGATTAACATCATGTACATTAGCAATTTCCGCACGAAATACATAACCATACAGGTCTGATGATAAAAACGGTGGGCTTAACAATAAAATAATAGCGAATAGTAAAGAAAATAAAACAACTTTTCTCATTTGAATAGGTTGTACATTAGTGCTGCGAAAAAATATATAACATACAATATAAATACCTATCATTAATAAAAATAATAAAGTTACTTGGGAAAGATCCGAATTAAAAATACCCGCATGTGTACTGATATAATCCGACGATGGGGGAGTATAATAAATACTCAGCAGGGTATAGGAAAAAAATAGTGTGGCTAAAACCCCACCCAATACAAAAAATGTATATGGAGGGAATTTAATCTGAAAACCTGGTAAAGTTAATCGCTGACTGAGATTGGTAGTCATATACTAATCAAGCCTACAAAAAAAGCTGAGGCCTAGCTTGAGTATACCCAATAATTCAAATTTTGCAATGGTAATTTACTAGATTAAAGACTGATCTGTATAACGAATCCTTCTAAAAACTAACCAGGCGATGGTAAAGTGTAGCATAACTATAACTACTGAAATGACAATATACGCAGCTGAGAAAGGCCCCCATATCTGCCAAATCAAGGGGTAGGCTAAAAAATTAATCACATCTAGTGTAATGAGCAAAATAATTTCACGTTTTTGGTTGATTACTAAAATTAAAAGGGGCAGCCACCACAGTATCCACTGGGGGGAATAAAAACGCGAGAATATAGAAAAGATAATAACTGATAACGCCAGCCAGGTAATCAATTGATGGCTACTCTTAATCAGATTACTTATGATGCCAGATTTTATATAAACAAATATGGGCACACTAAACTGCAGAAGAAAAAAAACAGATAAGCCCAGGTAGTTCAGCTTGGTAAAGCCAGATTCCAAGAACGGACTTTGGAAAACTAAATAATAGAAGCTGCCAACCCCACCGGGCCTGGCTGAATGGTACAAATAAGGCCGCAAGGAATAAAAACCGTCCATAGCAAAACTAGCTACTATCACCGCAAAAACTACGGAAGCGAATAAAAATAAATACTTTTTGGCAAGATGCTTAAACTCTTCAGGAGGCACCTGATTCTTCAAGTAAAGAATCAACATTGGGATAAATAGAATTGGATACCACTTAGTCAAAAAAGCTACGGCTAATATGATAGCTGACCAACGATACCTACGTTCTATTATCAAATACAAACTCAATTGAACTAATAAGGCAACGAATATGTCAAAACGATTAAAACTAAAATAGACTACAGAGGGTAGTAAAAATAAAAGCAAATACCAGCTACTTTTATTAAGCTTCTGGAAAATCTTGAAAGTAAAATATATTAAAAATACAAATGATATTAGGTTAAAAAAAAGTAATATTACTCTATAGTTACCATACTCATCGGAAAACAACTGGGGCAAAGATATATAAGCTAAACCTATTTGGGGATATTCCTGTAATATTTCATGATGGTATGGAGTATTTTTTTGGGGCAACCAACCCCCCCGTTGAAAATAAACCTCCAGCTCGTGATCATCTCTGACGAGCCGGACTCTAGAGATGTCATCACCTACAGGGATCGGTATCTGATCAGGAACTGTGATAACTAAGAAAAACAAAGCCACTATAACTACTAGCACACTGCCTAATATGTATTTATCGTAGTGCCCCTTCATTTATTAAATCCCTTAAATACCTCATAAACAATAGCCTCCTCGTCGCGGTATACCTCTTTAAAGCCAGGCGTGCCATTTATAGCCTTCTCCATGCCCTCGTGGCTTGCTTCGATGAATACAAAGGAAGCATTAAATTTATCGCTGATATCTTCATAAACATTCGTTTGCTGTTGGCCCGTAGTAATATCCACCATGATACGGTAAATCTCTTTATCATATTGATAAGTAAAAGTCGGATCCAGCCCAGCAATATAATAATTATAGGAATTATAATAAAAAAGAATGGGGAATTCATCCCAGCTTGAATGAAATACAATGTCTCCCGGCTGGCTATTTTCCCTTATCCAGGTTGCTGCGCCAGAAAATCGATTGGTAGGTATGCCCTGCTCATAATCATTAAACAATTGGCGCATATCTTTAACCACAATGACGGATAATGAAATTACAAAATATACAATTAATATAATAGCTACTACCCTAAATCGTGTAAAAAATGTGGCTACCTCCTTCCTTATTCTTGACCAGCTTATGTCCCCTAGGTACTGATGCATAGTAAAGGCCGAGAAAAGAATAGCGAAGGGGATATAGTATTCTACGTAACGCCTGGACTTAAGGGTAAAAGCTAAAAAGAAAATGAATAAAATGAAAAATGTAATCAATTTTTTTGTTAGCGGCTTTGGTTTTATTATTAATAATATTAATGATACTAAAACTAATAAAGTTACTATGGCTGAGCCAATGGCTAAATCATCAACTTTATATGGGTACCACTCATTACCCACGGGAATAATATTCTGGTAATTAACAATACCGATTTGAACCAACTGATGCCAATAAAATTTTATATTCTCCGGAAACTGAGGATTGATAAACACCCCGGCCATGGTGCCAAATACGGATATAAAAAATAATTTAAGCTCCCGGCTATGCCGAGCCACAATATTGAAAAATTGCTCCTGATGAGGCCTTAACCAGTCCTTAAATACACTAACCAGAGCATATACTCCAGAAGCAATTAAAATTAATATGAACCCTCCATATGTCCAAACATAGGCAAATGAAACGAAAAAGAGAGTTAAGTATTTATATCTAAATAGGCAATACAGCCCAAACAGGAGAAAAATGAGTGAGGCTACAGGTGCTTTTACCAGTGCTAAACGGAAGACAAAGGGGGTGCTGACCAGCAAAATAAGGGTAAAAATAAAGGCAAATTTTATATTATGCTTCCTCAAAAACCAATAAAACAACATCATAAAACCAGTCGATAGAAAAACATGAGCTAATTTTACTCCCTGAATAGGATCTAAGAGGGTAACAAAAGGAATTAGAAATACATGATAAAGAAAATGCTGGTCTATAAAACTATCCTTAAGGATAGTAAACTGCAGCCAAGGAAATGATGTTATCACCCCCTGCTCAACTATTAACTGAGATTGCTTAATATGATAAAAAGAATCAGGATCTGGGAAAGTGGGGATACTTAGTATTAATAGAAAAAAAATAAAAAAGACAGTAAATAAAATAAAATAGGATATGAGCCCCCACTGCTGATTGATAAAATTTATTATATTTTTATACCACGACATATACTCAGTATATCACCTATCGGCCCCGACCAAAAAGTCTCCACCAGGCATGGACGCGGAGACTTTTTTTGACAAACTAAATTACCTGCTTAATTGTTTTTTGAAATAGTCCACCACCGGGATAGGTGAAGGGTCTAGATTATTTAGCACTGATAAATAGAAACTAACATAACTGCCAAATAACAAAGATTCAAATACCTGTGCCAGTGGGGATCCAGTTTTCATTAAATAACTGACGTAGGAGATCTGATGACTGCGTAAAACTTTTTTAGTAATAGAAAATCTTCTGATATTACGGGCCCTAAACTTTCTTGACTCTAGAAAAACAAACATTAAGCTTCGAGTATTATTTCTGGGAAAAATCAACCCCTCAAGCAAATGGTGATTCATTTCCGAGATTAAGAAGTAGGTAGAAAAATTTTTTCCATTTTCATTAATCTGGTTAGCCATGATATGGGCATTGCCCGACAGGTGCTCCGCGGTAATGATTACCGGCACCCTCTGAGATAAAGCCATAGCTGTTTTCTTGGCCGGATTAGATGAAACATTGGCACTAGTCCCGAATGGCCGATGTAATTTTACTAAAGCTGTTACCGCCTCCTCGAACTCTTTGTCAGAAATTTTTAGAAGACCAGCTTGCCGCAGTAGAGAAATAATCCCAACCAATGAGTACCCCACCCCCATGCGAGGCTGGTTTGAGGGATTAAACCTCGGATCAAATACATAAGCTGGGATATTATAGCGCTTGGCGATTTGGGCCAGCCGGCCGCCGGCACAGATAATAATTATTTTTGCTTGGCGATTTCTGGCTTCTGTTAATGAAGCTAAAACTTCTTCCGTCGTGCCTGAATAGCTAGACATCAAACAAAGGGTCTTCTTATTCACAAACCCCGGCACCGTATATGAATTAGTAACTTTTAGAGGAATGGTAATATCTTTACCAAAAAGAGACTCCAAGACGTGCCCTCCCAGAGCAGAGCCACCCATACCATTAATCAAGATATTATCCACTTGGCGATAATTTTTGGGAATCTTAATATTCTTAACGTCATCCCATGCTTGTTGGCACTGCAAGGCCAGAGACTCAATCGAGTGAACCATCCCCTGACTGTCTAAACGCCCAATTATTTTTTTATTATCGAGACGATTCATATAATCCTGACTTTATAATTGCCATTATAGTAAATTATAAAGTTAATATCAAATTGATTTTAAGTTAACTTTATGTTATAATCAACCCAAGCTGACAAATTTTTTTGTAAAATTGTATGTCTGGTCACAACAAGTGGTCACAAATAAAACGACAAAAAGCTGTCACTGATCAGAAAAGAGGAAGCCTCTTTACCAAATTAGCTAAAGCTATCGCTGTCGCCACTAAACAAGGGGGTAAGGATCCAACCTCTAATTTTAAATTACGGCTAGCTACAGAAAAAGCCAAAACAGCCAATATGCCCAACGACAATATTGAACGGGCTATCAAACGTGGTAGTGGTGAGCTAGAGGGGGCTACCATAGAAGAAATTGTCTATGAGGGATACGGTCCGGGGGGGATAGCCCTAATTATCTCTTCAGCTACGGATAATAAAAATCGTACCTCCTCTAATATTAAACGAATATTATCAAAATATAACGGAAATTTAGGTGGATCGGGGAGCGTGGCCTGGATGTTTGATACTAAGGGCGTTATCCGGGTGCTCAAGGATGCCATTAATGATAAAGAAAAATTTGAACTAAAAGTTATCGATGCCGGAGCAGAGGACATAGCAGAAGAAGAAGAAGGCTACATCATTTATACTAGAATCAATGACTTGCCAAAATTAAAAACAATTGTAGAAAAAGAGGGAATTAAAATTGCCTCTTCGGAAATTGAGATGGTACCACATGACTTAATAGAAATTAAAGAAGGGTCAGATAAAAAAAAGATGCTACACCTTTTAGAAGAATTAGAACTGGATGACGATGTAAATAACTTTTTTACTAATGCCAACCTCTAAAAAATCAAAGGTGTTCATGGGGATTGACCCCGGTCTAGCCACGACCGGATATGGCATTATCCAGGAGCAAGGCTATAATTTTCGTTTGGTGGCTGGGGGAGTTGTCACTACGCCAGCCGGTGAGGAATTCGGAAAAAGGTTAGACATGATTCATAAACAGCTTGATAGTATTATTAAGCGGTACCGTCCGGATTCCATTGCCATCGAAGAACTTTTCTTCGCAAAAAACGTAACTACCGCTATGAAAGTCAGCCAAGCCCGAGGCGTGGCTATACTAGCCGCCAGACAAAATGGTTACGCGGTAAAAGAATTTACCCCCTTACAAATAAAACAAGCTACGACCGGATACGGTCGAGCCTCTAAAGCGCAAATGCAAAAAATGACCAAACTAATTCTGAATCTGAAAGTAATCCCCACCCCGGATGACATGGCCGATGCTATTGCCACTGCCATCTGCTGCGCCCAAACCAAGGAGTTTAAATAATAATAACCACTGTGAAAAAATTACGTATTGCCAGTATTGCTTCCGAAGTTGTACCGTATTCAAAAACGGGTGGCTTAGCCGATGTGGCCAAAGCTTTGCCAAAGGCCCTAGCCAATATTGGACATAGCGTATCTATCATCACTCCCTACTATGGCTTTATAAAAAAACAAAAGTTGGATTTAAAAAATGTGGGCACAAAAGTCACAGTAACAGTCGGTAAAAAAAAGTATGCGGTCAGGTTTAAACGATTGGATTTTAATGAGAACCTAAAAATTTACTTCATTCGTAATGATACGCTTTTTAGCAAACGCTCTAAAATCTACGGATACCCCAATGATAACCTGCGTTTTCTGGTCTTTAATATTGGTGCCCTACGACTATTAGAACAATTAAAAATTAAGCCCCAGGTCATACATTGCCATGACTGGCAATCAGGGCTTATCCCGGATTTACTAAAGAACCAGGCATCGAAATGGCCATCGCTAAAAAAAACTGCCACCCTGTTCACTATTCACAATCTAACCTTTCAAATGGCTGGCAACTGGTGGGCCGAAAAACACATCCGTGCTGATGACGGCAAAAATGATCCCACCAAAAAAATGTCGCTGGTACCTCACCTCAACTTCACTAAACGAGCTATATTAAACGCTGACTTAATAAGTACCGTTAGCGAACGATATGCCGAAGAAATTACCACCCCAGAATTCGGACAAGGACTGGATAAATATATTCGCCAACGTAAAAAAGATTTATACGGGATAATCAATGGGATAGACTACACAATCTATAACCCTGCCTATGACAAAAAGATTGAATACCCATATGACTGGAACAGTCTCCGCCGAAAAAAGAAAAATAAACTGGTCCTCCAAAAAAAAGTTGGCTTAGAAGAAAACCCAGATACCCCTTTGATAGGCTTGGTTAACCGCTTGACTGAGCAAAAAGGCTTTAATTTGATCATGGAAAACATTGACATACTAATGCGTTTGCCTCTGCAAATGGTTATTGTAGGCAGTGGCTACCGTGAGTACGTCTTATTTTTCAAAAAAATGGCCCGGAAATATCCAAAAAAAATAGGCATATACACCCCGTTTACTGAAGAGATGGCCTCAAAAGTATACGCCGGCTCCGATATGTTTTTAATGCCTTCCCGATTTGAGCCCTGCGGACTATCTCAGCTTATTAGCCTGCGCTATGGCTCGATTCCTATTGTTCACGAAACTGGCGGACTATCTGACACCATAACTAACTTCAGCCCCAAAACTAGAAAAGGCAATGGTTTTGTGTTTAAACAATTTCATGGGGCTGACTTCCTAGTAGCTCTAACTCGAGCTTTAGAAAATTATAAATATTCTCAAACCTGGGAACATCTGACCTGGCGAGCTATGCAACAAACATATTCCTGGGTGCTGCCGGCCAAAAAATACGTGCGCCTGTTCAGTATTGCCATTAAGAATAAAAAATAACTTTATATGCTCTGGGCAAATTTCTTTCATATCTACCAACCACCAAACTGGTCACCACGTATTATTAGAAAAGTGGTCAAAGAAGCTTATCGTCCCTTGCTAGTCATTCTAAAAAAACACCCGGCCATAAAAATAACTCTGAATATAAACGGATCATTAACAGAGCAGCTGCATGAATATGGCTTCGATGATGTTATTAATAATATAAAACTACTAGCCAAGCGCCATCAAATTGAACTAACTGGCAGCGCTCTATACCACCCGTTGCTACCCCTGCTACCAACTAATGAAATTACTAGACAGATAAAACTTAATAGTGCCATAAATAAAAAATATTTCGGCCGCACATACAACCCCAGGGGATTTTTCCCACCAGAGATGGCCTATAGCTCTAGAGTAGCCAAGGTAGTAGAAAAATTACACTTCCGCTGGATATTGATTGATGAAATATCCCATAATGGTAAACGTGACTCTACTAGCTTTGATACATCTTACCGCATTAAAGGGACTAAGCTACGAGTGGTATTTCGTAACACCATAATCAGTGACCATTTGAATTTTTCCACTCCCATAAAAAAACCAAGCATATTCTGGCAAAAGATAGCACAAGACGATAGAAGCCACACGGCACTCGTCACAGCTATGGATGGCGAAGTGCTAGGCCATCACCGGCCTGGTCTGGATAAACTATGGCAGGTACTAGTGACTGATCGAGTAATCAGTACCATTACTATTAGTAAGCTTATTAAGGAATATAAAACTACAAAAAGCATAACCCCCCGGCGGGCTAGTTGGGCCTCACGCGCGGTAGAACTAAAAAAAAATATACCCTACCTATTATGGGATGACCCAAGTAACCCCATTCATCCTGACCAATGGGAGCTACTCCAAAGAACTATTACCCTGGTAAACAAAAAAATAAATCACCCCCACTATGCCACCGCCCGTGAACTACTGGACAAACGGATGGCCTCTGATCAATTTTGGTGGGCTTCGGCAAAACCTTGGTGGAGTCTAGCTATTATCAAGAGGAAGGCTAAAGAATTGGTAGCCATTTCCTCCCTACTCGAAAATAAAAATGACTGGGCCATAAAACTTGGAAACAATATAATTAAAAACAGCACTAGCTGGCAAAAAAAACTTATTTTTAAAAAAACAGCCGCTAAATATTTGAAGTCCGGGGTCACTGACCGGATTCGCTTCATCGGCGGTAAAAGAATTTCTAACTAAAAATTATGTACTGGGCAAATTTTTTACACATCTACCAACCACCTACTCAAAAAGAATACTGGGTCAAAAAAATAGCTAATGAAAGTTATCGAAAACTTTTTAAAGGATTAAAGGCTAACCCTAAAGCTATGGTTACCTTGAATATTAATGCTATTCTGACAGAACTTTTCGATCAGTATGGCTGTCGGGACGTCATTAATGACATAAAATTTCTAGCGGACCGCGGACAAATTGAGTTGACGGCTAGTGCTAAATTCCACCCCTTTTTACCCCTCATGCCCAAATCTGAAATTATCCGCCAAATTGAATTAAACACGGAAACCAATAAAAAATATTTTGGTAAAGCTTTCAACCCTAAAGGATTCTTCCCCCCGGAAATGGCTTATAACAGGGACGTAGGAGAAATTGTCGCCTCGCTAGGCTATCAATGGCTAATACTGGACGAACTGGCTTACTCTGGCCAAACCAAAGATATTGATTGGTCTAAACTATACACATTAAAAGGGGTAAAAAATTTTCATATTTTCTTCCGTGAACGCGAAGCTAGCTTCAGAATTCTCTCAGCGGAAATTGGCATGAGCGTTTTCTCCAGTGACATGTTGATCCAGCTGCTCGGAGATCGGGTAAACAGCAATGAGTATTTAATTACCGCCATGGATGGGGAAACTTTCGGCCATCACCGGCCTGGGCTAGAACAGCTTCTATTTGACTTATATAAAAATGATAACCTGACCAGTGTGACAATTTCTGATTTAATGAATCATTTTAAAAATGAACAAGAAGTGGACCCCCGCCCGTCATCCTGGGCGCTCATGAGACGCGATATAGAACAAAACACCCCCTTTTCCCGCTGGCAGGACAAAAACAATGCCATACATGTCTGGCAATGGGAGCTGACCAACCTGGCCCTGGAGACGATACAAAAAATCGACCCGAAAGATCCCGCCTGGCCAACCGCCAGAAAAAAACTTGACCGGGCCGTTCACTCGGATCAATACTGGTGGGCTTCGGCCACTCCCTGGTGGAGTATCGAAATGATTGAAGCCGGGGCTAAAGATCTAAAAGATATGGTGATAGATTCCCCCGTATCCGATGCGGATAAAAAACAGGCTACCGACCTATACCATAAAATAGTTTTCGAGGCCTTCGACTGGCAAAGATCGGGCAAAGTTGACGTGATGGCAAAATCAGCTGATGAGGATGTAACCCAAAGAATAACTACCGAAATGCCCTACATTCCCGAGGAAGAATTTAATAAAATTGTGGGGAATCTAGAAAGACAAATGTTGGAAGCTGCCAAAGCCAGGGAATACGAGCGGGCCGCCCAGATACGCAATCGGGTGAACGAGCTCAATGAAAAAAAGGACGAAATAACTAAAAAATAACCCATGTTAGCTAAAAATAAATCAGTCATCAAAAACCACCGTATTCATGTCCGGGCAATTATCAAAAAACTTCTAGCTAGGCAATCTTTTAAAATAACAAAAAAAATTAAGTTTGGCCCACGATATTTTGTTGCCGAAGGAAATCTAGACAGCGCCAAAGCACTTTTCAAGATATGTCTTTACCCAAAATCCTATGACCATTTAACTAATGAAAAGTTTTCTCGTGAAATACTATTCCTGGACTTCCTCAACAATTCTCGTTATTCAGCATTAAAAAAATCAATCCCCCAAATTCATTATTCATCAGTAGGCACCAGGGCTTGGTATTTTAGGGAGTATCTAGTTGGCAAAACTTACAATATCAATGACGGTAATATAAGATTCACAGACTCCTTTTTCACTAAAAAAAACTTAGATTGGTTCACTCAAGCTTTTACCGAACTGCAAAGCATCCAGCCGAAAGACCTCCCCTTAGAATTTAAAAAGCTATTGTTCCCACCCCAAACGCTCAGCTACCTTTGGCGATTTATCGGCCCGTATTATTTAAGCGTAGAAAAATTTACCGGGATTAAAGGAGGGACGGCCCAAATTAAGAAACTTTTCAAGAAATACGGTACAATGTATGCAAGTGCCCCCCGCGTTCTGGCTCACCAAGAAGTATATGCTCCGCATATTTTAAAAACAAAAAATAATATAAAAATGATTGACTGGGAAAATATAGGCTGGTCCCTGCCGACCCATGATATTGTCACTATGTGGATGCGGGCTAATCGGCACCCCGCCTGGCAGCGTCAATTATATAATAAGTTTAAGAAATTTCACCGCCATTACAAAAAATTCGACGATCTTTGGACTATTACGGTTCTGACCCAATCAGTATTTAATGTCATTGCCTTCCATTTTTACAAAGATAAAAAAGATTTTGTAGGTCTGGCAAATTATTCGGCACAAAAAATCCATGCCATTCTTAATAATACTTATAAAGCATAACTAATGAAAAAATTCATTGACTTGCATTGCCACTCATCATATTCCGAAGGTGATTGTAGCGTCACAGAATTATTGGACATGGCCAAGGCAAACAATGCTAAAGTTTTTGCGTTGACCGATCACAACGTCATCGCCGGCCTTCCCGAATTACTGGAGCTAGCGCCAAAATACAATATCAAGGCTATCCCCGGGGTTGAACTGTACACCCGTTTTCATAACCGTGGCTTCCATCTACTAGGCTACAACTTCGATATTAATGACCCGATGCTTAATAAATGGATTAAATCCCTACAAGAAGATAATGAACATAATATACAAAACTCTGTTGAGCATTTAATAAAACAGGGTTTCAAAATTGATATAGAGGCTATTTTTAATTTACCCGCAAAAAATTATGGGGCAGTCCACATCCTCCAAGAGATTGATAAATACCCCGAAAACCTCAAAAAAATAAATAAAGATCTGCCGCCTGACCAACAAGGATTTTTCGATAAAATTGAGTACTACCTGGGAGCTGATAAACCGGCCCACTTCCCCTTATCTGAATTGCCGACTGAGGAAGCTATTGCTATTATAAAAAATAGCGGCGGGTTTACCTCCTTAGCACACCCTGGACAACAGCTCACCAATCAATTCGATAACATCATTGTGGACCTGGCTCAACACGGACTGGATGCTATTGAAGTCCTGTCTCCCTATCATAATTGGCACCAAATTGAGCACTATCAATATTTAGCACTAGAAAATAATTTATTAATTACTGGAGGCAGTGATTATCACGGCGACATCGACTTCACCAAGAAAGAACTGATCGCCAGGCAAGGGGACTATTTTCGGGTACCCTATAATATCTACGAGCAACTAAAAAAAAATATTCCTAACCTATAATAATATGCCAGCTATAAAAGTTCTACTTATTGCCTCAGAATTAAACCCCATCGCCAAGGTTGGCGGACTGGCCGACGTCATTGGAGCCCTGCCCAAAGCTCTAATCAAGCAGGGTATCGACGTGCGCATTGCTATCCCCAAGTATGGCGTCATTGATGAAAGTAAGTACCCCTCAAAAAAATTAGTTGGGGATATCCCCGTCCCCTTCAATGGTGAAGAGAAAAAAATCAGCATTTTTGAAACTCCCCTGCCCAACAGTGCCGTACCGGTCTATTTGCTTGATAACCTCGAATATCTTGGCCAAAATGGCATCTACTTCGAATCAGACGCCTCGTCCAGTGGATCCAATCGTGAAGCTGAGAGATACTCTTTCTTCGCCCGGGCGGTGCTAGAAATTTTTGAACCATTAGAGTGGTATCCCGATGTCATCCACTGCCATGACTGGCACGTAGGATTCGTGCCCGTTATATTAAAAATACTGAGTAAACAGAATAAGAAGCTAGCTCACATCAAATCACTTCTAACTATTCACAATCTCGAATACCAGGGACGCTATGACACAGGTACTATTTTCACCGCCTTGGGGATAAAAGAAGAAGATTTCCCCACCCTTAGTATCCAGCATAATGGCCAGATCAACAGTCTCCAGCAAGCCATCCTGACCAGCGACCACCTAAATACCGTCTCCCCGAACTACGCCCAGGAAATGCTGACACCTGAGTATGGAGCGGGTCTGGAGGAAACACTACAAAAAAGAAAAGCTGATCTGGAAGGATTGCTTAATGGGATTGATGTGGAAAGGTTTAATCCAGATACCGATGATGCCATAGCCGCTAACTATTCTGTGGAAGACCCCAGCGGTAAAATCAAATGCAAAGCCGATCTACAGAAAATAACTAATCTGGCAGTTGACCCGAATATTCCGATTCTAGGCATTGTCTCCCGCTTCGCCGATCAAAAAGGCATTGACTTGATTAATGATATCGTTGATGAGCTAGCCAAAGAAGATATCCAGTTCATCGCTCTAGGCACAGGAGACCCTAAGCTGGAAGCTATGATGTCAGCCGCGGCCAATAAATACCCTGATAAATTCTACGCCCAGATTGAGTTCAATGCGGACATGGCCCAGAAAATATACGCTGGCTCTGACTTTTTCCTCATGCCCTCTAAATTCGAGCCTTGCGGCTTGGGGCAGATGATCTCCATGCGGTATGGCACAGTGCCTATTGTCCGTGCCACAGGCGGTCTCAAGGATACTGTGGTCGCCTACAACGATAGATCAGGGGCTGGTGATGGATTTGTCTTTGATAACTATGAGGCTGCTGAATTTATGGCCGCCATATTACGAGGCTTAGAGCTTTATAAAAATCAGGATAAGTGGCATACTTTAGTGGCTAGTATAATGAGAAAAGATTTTTCCTGGGTTGCCTCAGCGAAAAAATACATTGGGCTGTATAAAAGATTAATTGGACAATAAATGGCTGCTAAAAAGACTCCTATAACTAAAAGTGAGGTTAGACAAGATGAAATACATGATCGTTTCATCATTATAGCTCCTCGCCGCCAAAAAAGACCGCACGATGTTGCTAAACACCAGGACGTGCCGATTAAATCCAAAGACTGCCCTTTCTGCCAAGAAACCAAGCTAATGACCCAGCCATCCCTATACCAAGTAGGGCCTGATGACTGGTGGGAAATAAAAATTTTTAAAAATATTTTTCCTTTTGTCAGCCCGGATAACCCTAAAGCCTACGGGTACCAAGAAGTAGTCATTGAAACACCCCACCACAATAAGGAAATGGCAGAATTCAGCGAAGCCCATATTTACCGGGTGCTACAATCCTATATTGCCCGCACTAAGGCACATGCCAAGAATAAAAAAATTAAATACATACTAATTTTCAAAAACCACGGCGGTAAAGCCGGCGCCTCGCTCGTTCACGCACATTCTCAAATACTAGCTACTGGATTTCTCCCTTCACACATTATTAATAAACTTACCCGAGCCAGGCGATACCGTATCCAGCGGGGGACCTGCTATTACTGCAATATTGCGGTCAGAGAAATGCAGGGTAAACGAAAAATATACGGGGACAAATATATTTCTGTGTTCACCCCCTACGCTTCATCGTATAATTATGAGGTGTGGCTGCTCCCCAAGAGACACGTAGATAATATTACTATGCTGGAAGAGGAAGAGCTCAAATCAATGGCCAAGATGATGAAAAAAATCATAAAAAAAGTGAACCAGCTGGGACTGCCCTATAACTACTACATGCATCAGGCCATCACTGAAAAAGACGAACACTTCTATATGCGCATCTGCCCCAGGCGTGATACCTGGGCAGGCGTAGAGCTTGGCTCCAGACTTATAATCAATACTGTAGCCCCAGAGGACGCCGCAAAATTTTATAGAGGGAAATAAAAAAATTTGAAAATATATGCCTTTTGAGAAACCTGGTTTAAATCCTGAGATTGAAGCAGAAAACTGGCACCCAAAAGAAGATGGCTCAGTTCATGATAAAAATTCACATAATAATAGTGGTGAAAATAGTGATTTAAATCCTGAGTTGGAAATAAAAAGTAGTCAAACAAATAATGATCGTGAGATAATTAAATCGGGTATAGAAGACGATCAAGAAAATAATCAAAATGGCAGCAAAGAAGAACTAAAAAATTATTTCGTTGATAGATTTAAGGAAATATTAGCTGCTAAATTGGATCATACTAGTGAAATTAGTAAAAAAATTGGTGTGCCGGCAGACGATAAAATAAAAACCTTTATTGTTTTTCAAGCACTAAAGGAACTTGCCGGAGACCCTAAAATGCCTATCAAACAAGGGAAATTATTAAAAGTAAGAATTAACAGTTTAGATTTTTACGATATTGGTTCTGATGGCCCAGAACCAGATGAAAGAGAACCCCATTCAGATATGCAAAAAATGTTTAGAAAAACTAAAAAAGCGTTAAAAAAAATGTCACTAAATAGTATTATGGATCAATTAAAAGACATATTCCCGGAAAATTTCATTAGCTATTTGAAGTCATTATAAAGATAACAAAATTTTACAGTGGGTAGTAATATTAATTTAAAATAGCAGGATTATAAATTAACCCTGTTTTTTAATAATTGTTCGATTCCCTTTAGCCACCTTTTTCTCTGAACATCATGTTCGAAGGAAAAGGAAAAAACATCTCCTTTTATTGGGAGGTGTTTTTATTCATTCCATGTCACTTGCATCATCATTAATAATCGATGTTTTCATTACAATATTTTTCTGCTCATAATCCCCAGCAACACTACCTGTAGATGTATATGGAGAATCAATAATTGTATATACTTGGCACTTCTCTCCCACACCGCATGATAGAGTTGAATAAAAAACAAACTGTTGATTTGATAAAATTCCACTGCGTAGCTCTGAAGATGGGATTAATTGGTCCGATAAAATAAAGTAATGGTCTTTACAAGTTGGACATAAATCAATATGAACCCGTTCAGCATATAACTCATCAGCAAAAAGATTATTCCGAGAACTATAAATTATATACCCTTCCATCACTACTGGCCCCGCAATCTCTCCTTTGATAACTTGACTTGGTATAGCTGGGGTGAAACCGACGGGTAATTCTGTCTCACAACTTGGAAAACAATAATCTGAGCTCTTAATGTCAAACTCTACTAACCACTCACAAATCTGGGGACCCCATGTATAATCATCCATACATATAGCAATCTGCTCTCCCTTGGCGTTAAAATAAACATACTTTTTCTCCCCATAATCGCTCCCGTCAGCTATAATTGGACATGCACTATTAAGAAAAACTTGCGCGTACGCTGAAGGGGCAAAAGACCAATTGTTATCAGGTCCCCACAAACAACCATTACCATATATTCGACCAACATCTGTTTGCCACGACACCACATTGGTTGAATAGTAATCAAATCGTTGATCAGTAGCATCACCGGTTGGCTGAACAATAGTATCAATAACCTGTTTCGTAACTACTTTATTATCATCAGTACAGGGGGTGTTTACCCACTCTGCGGATAAATCGCACACCTCAAAATTTACTTTACTGACTGACAGTCCATTGGTACCATCCGTAACAGAATCATCTCCAAGCGCATACCACACCCACAACATCCATAGTGCAGTAATTACAATTACAATAATCACCCAAACCCACCATTTCTTATAAAGCTTCTTCTTCAGTCCTTGGCTGGCATCGCTCAGTCCGGGCATGCTGGATATTTCCTGCAGGACATCCAGCCGCCAGCGGACTTCCTTCAGAATCTCCTTACTCTTAAACTGGGATTCCACCTCGGTCAAAAACCGCTCCGTATCAAGATATACTCGCTTAGTCCAGGGTATCACTTTGCCCCAATATATCTGATGCGGAATAAAACCCTTTCGCGGCCCCTCTCGAACCTGCACGCTAAAAAGTTTTGTAATTTCATTTTTTGCAAGATCGCTCATCCCAAGATGCGCGCATGCGATTGCGTGAAAACAGCTATCCCAACCCCATTGCCATGGGTGGAATGGCCACGAGGGGCAAATGTACTTTTGGCCGGTAGCCGCAAAATTTCCTCGCAGCAATTTTTTTGCCTCTTCCTCTAATAACTTTTGATGCTCCATATTGTATATTTAATATCCATCACCAGAGCTCGTGTAATGCGGGCGGATCGCCAGTTGCCCGATCATATAGGAGCAAATTCTTAAATATTTTCATTTTATTACGCGCCTTTTTAAGTTCGTGCCACTCGGCGTATATTCGCTTTGCGTACAGCACAACTGCTATAAAAATGTACGCACCTACAATCTGCATGCCAAAGGTTGAATAAAACGCTATGGAACCTACAAGAAGAAAAACAAAGGGGGTTACCCCTGCGTAACGAAAAATCCCAAACGGCAAGCTCGCCAAACTTGCGATTATAGCGGCCCACAAATTAAACGCAAAAAATATCCCTATCAAAGTGGCAAATCACCTACCTCCGCGGAAATGAAAAAATATGGGCCAGTTGTGCCCCAAAATCGCGAACGCGCCAAATACGATAAGAGCAGCTCCATTAAACCCGAACATCACCCCTATGTATATAGCTGCGGCACCCTTTAGGAAATCAACAAGAAATACCAAAACTCCGGCTGTTTTTCCGATGCTGATCCAAACATTTTGCGCCCCCGCATTCCTTGTTCCGATACG
>JADFTK010000008.1 GCA_022560375.1 Patescibacteria group bacterium | reverse complement strand
ACTATGAATTGCACGGCCAAACACATACCGATAGTACGAAAAATATTACCATTGAATACGATTCTATTGTGGTTACACCAGAGTATAAAGATAAAATTATTAATTACATAAAACAATATTTACCTTTTGAACGACAAAAAATAAATCCCCTTAAAAAAGTTAAGTCGTATATTCTCGAAGATATTAAAGAGGAACCAGATAAGGCCGGTTTAATAATGCGACTATTCATTCCAATGTTAATTATTGCGACAGTACTATATATTTTAGTAATGTTGTACTTAAAATAATCTCACTCCCCCACCCCATGCCCACACTTGAAAATTAACTTAAAAATATATGGACAAACAACAATCGCAATCAATTTCCAACCAGGATAAAAATGATAATAAAAAAAGGAAAAAAATATACCTAATATTATTTTTTGTAATAGGCGCTATAATTATTGGATATTTTGGATATTTAGTATTCCAAAGAAATATTAAATATCCAGACGTAAGACAATGCAATATCGAATCTGTTAATTCTTGTGCTGGATACTGCGATACAGCACCTGACAAAACTACAAAATGTTTGCGATGGCAGCCAATTAGTTTGGGCGGTGAATACCGATGCCACTGTGGGCAGGATGAGCCAACAATTTGGTTTGATTAACTCCCCCACCCCACTTATGCCAAACCCCGAGATAAAATTTAGCTCAGTAGAAGAGGACCCCTCTTATACTGACCCTGAGCAAATTGCTAAAGCCAGAGAGGAATTATTAGCCATGGATACAGAGGGCAAACTTACTATTGCTCCCAATCAAAAATACAAAGGCGAACTTGATATGTGGAAAATACAATTATTTGAAACGCGTGAGGAGTTGGATGGTCAGACTCCATATGATTATTTCGATAAAATTATTTTTGGGCATGGAGAGGGCCCAGCTGATACTGAGAAAAGAACGTTTAAAGGGGCTGAGGATTTAGGTGATGAGTTTCAGGGAACTGTCGGTGATATTAAACGGCAGGTAGCAAAATCCGGCGAGAAGATATTAGTTGTTGTTTGTGGTACCGATGAAGAAGATAAAATGACTCTTACAAAAGCGATTGAGGATTATTTATCAAAATAAATTATGAAACAAAGATATTCATATTCAATTATATATGGCCTGCCGGGTCTTTTTATTTCAGCTTTTATAGCCATCCTCCCGGCTGGTGCCATAGCAGGAGTGTTCTGGATTCTAGTATTTGGAGATAATGAATGGCCGGCTTGGGCATGGTGGGCAATAACGGCAGTAGGAATAATAGTATTTATTATCGCGCTCTATTTCATTGTAAAAATGGGATACTCTAAAGGAAAAAGGCTAGAAATTGATAATACTCCCACGAACAAAAAACACATCCTCATATCGCTATCAACATTCGTAATACTTTTTATCCTGATGATTGGTTTCCAGCGCGGCTACCTCTTTGAAAAACCATCAAGCACAGTCTGTCGAAATTTATGTATCGAAAAGGGATATGATGGTTCCGGAACAAGCCTTAGCCCGGTAGTTGACGGTAAGACTACCTGCAGCTGTTTCGATGTCGCCACAAAAAAATACAACGAAGTAGAAATTATTGACTACAAACAATAAATTACATTCCCCTTTCCCACCTCACGACTATGATGGAGCTTGACAAATGAATAAACTACTAACATCTGATCAAATTCCAATACTAGAATACCTAATTAGAAATTAGTAATTTAATTATTTACCTTCTAAATAAAAAATGAAAATATCTGTCTACGGCATAGGAAACTTTGGCTTTGCAATTATTAAACATCTAACTGTAAAATTCGAAAAAAACTCGGCTATAAAGTTATTTGCTTTTGATCGGGATAAAAAATTAGTAAAGCACCTGCAAAAAACCAACCAACACCCAAACATTTACAAAAATATCCGCATAAAAAAAGAAGTTACCTTTACTCATCATTCTCAGGAAATCTTTGAGGGAAGCGATATTATTATTCTAACGGTCTCTTCCAACGCTATTGTCAGCGTAGTTACAAAAAATCAAAAATTCATTAATCAACCCAGTATCATCCTTAATACCGCCAAAGCGCTGGACTATAAATCTGGCAAGTCCTTTTCCGAAATTATTGAAAAAATTCCAGCCATTAGAAAATATAAGTGCCCTTATGCTGTTCTCTCCGGTGGCACTATTGCATCTGATCTATTCCATCACGAGCCTTTGGGAGCGGACATTGCTTGCAAGGATAAAAAGGCGTTAAAATTACTTAAAAAAATATTTACTTCAGATAACTTTAATATTTACACTACTACTGACGTTTTGGGTGTAGAAAATGCTGGTGCCTTCAAAAACGTGATTTCCATTCTGGCCGGTATTATTAATGGCCTGGGTTTTTCCTATGGCTCGGAAACACACTTTATAACCAGAGCGGCCCATGAGGTTACACAGCTACTTAAGAAAAAAATTATCATCGATCCATATACATTTTCCATGTATAGCCAATGCTGGGGTAATGATCTCTGGATGAGCTGCACTGGTAATACACGTAACCGAGAGTTTGGTACTCTACTGGGTAAAGGTCATTCCACTGCCAAAGCACTGGCTATTATGAAATCCCAGCACAAGAACGTTGTGGAAGGCATTCATACAGTTCGAGCATTAAATAAGTTGAGAATAAATAATCGCTTCCCAATTTTGAAAGGCTTACAAAGTATTGTTCTAAAAAAAGCTAATCCCAGAAAAACAATTTGGAGACTAATGATGTCAAATCAGATGTAAAAAAAACATATTCCCCCACTTTACCAATAAAATAAACCGCATTACTATAGGATAGTATTACGGTTTAAAGATTGTTGTTCAGACTACTTTGGCAGCCATCACAGAAATAGCAACTTGAGCACTTAATGGCAACTCCAATGTAACCAAGGGCAAATCCCTGGTCGGCTCATGCTCTCCAAAGTATTCATTAAGAATACTCATCAACTCTTTCCAGTTCTTCAGTGATCCGGCCAGAGTCACTTTGACATTAACCACGTCGGAAAAAGTGCAATTATCGGCCTTCAACAGCTCCTGAATATTGTCCAGTGCCTGACGGGCTTCAGAACCAAATGATTCATCTTGAAGCTGAACTTCAGTGTTAATCCCCATCTGACCTGTATAGAAAAACAGAGTCGCGTTTGGCGGAACCTGTCGCCCATGAGCTAAGTTAGGGATCTTAGCAACTTTATCGGTTACAGTTTTTCGAAAGTTCACAATTCCTCCTTTTGTGTAAAGTGAATGGTTTTTGGTTTTAGTCTAGTATTTAAACCTAACACACCATTTACTCATGTCAAGAACAAAGGTAGAATCAATATATAGAAACTAGAATGATATATCGACAATATGAATTTCCCTACGCATTTAGTATTAAGCACTGCCGTGGCCGTACCTCTCAAATATGTCTTTAATTTTGACAATTCCAGCATATTTGTTTTTATAGTCTGGAGTTCTTTTTTGATAGATATAGATCATATTTTTTACTATGCCCTCAAGCACCGTACCCTGAGTTTCAAAAAATGGCTGGAAGTAGGCAAAACAATGCGTAATAAAATGCAGCCGGGATTATTTATTTTCCACTCGATAGAGTTTAACCTATTATTATTACTATTTAGCGCTCTATACCCCTGGCTTCTAATATTTTTTCTGGGCAGTATGGTGCACATCTTACTGGACACCATAGGGCACTATCGTTACCACCGGGACTTCCAGTGGATAAAAAAATGGAGTATTTTTATTTCAATTTATTCTTAATAAAATTCAATATATGCATATAGATATTAAAATAATTATTCTAACGATTGTGATTATCTTTACTCTTTTAATAGGTACAGTAGTATTTATTTTAAATGGTTTTGATACAAGTATTCCCGAGTCAGATATTTCTGTATCAATAATCTCGTCTTTCGACGATTGCGTGGCCGCCGGCCATCCCGTGCTCGAGATCTACCCTAGACAGTGCTCTGATGGCAGTCAGACGTTCACCGAAGACATCGGCAATGAATTAGCTAAGATTGATGAGATCAGATCCTCTAATCCACGCCCTGGCCAAACAATTACCAGTCCCCTATCCATAGAAGGAGAAGCTCGCGGTACCTGGTTTTTTGAAGCGGTATTTACAGCCACCCTGATAGACGGAGAGGGCCAACAAATTGCCACCATCCCCATTAGCACTTCTGATGACTGGACTACAGAGAATTTCATACCCTATTCTGGAGAAATAACTTTCGAGAAACCGAAAACCGCCAAAGGCACTTTGATACTGGCTAAGGATAATCCTTCGGGGCTACCAGAGAATTCCGATGAGCTAGTAATACCTATATTATTTTAGGTAGCTAAACCCTGATTAATGAAAGAAAGCAAGGCTAAAGAAAAAGATTATAGACTGAGTACCAAAAGAAAGATATACGCCTTTTTTGATAAAATAGTCAAAGTGATATGGATTATTATCATAACCGCACTTACAGTAGAGGCGGTACTAATTGTATTCAAATTTACCACTTCCATCCCCCAGGAACGAACTTGTATTGACTACACTAATTGCTTCAACTACTGTGGTACCTTTTCTGGAGCCCAATGTCTAGTTCCGCAGCAGAAAGATACTAATAACAAAGCAGCTGCCTGGCGACTCCTAGTGACCGGTAAACGAAATATTTTAGAGGTTCTAAATCCTAACCAAGGCTATTGCGCCTGTGAGTACCAAACGGGTGATGGTTCTAGACTCGATACCTTTTATCAATTCTATTCTGAAAACAAATAAACCTTAATGAACAAAAAAATTATTACATTATTGTTGGTTATCATGCTGATAGTAGTAGTGACATACATGTTTATCTTTTTTGGAGAGCGATTCTTGTATTCACCGCTAATTATCAATTACAATTAATTTGACTCAAACGAATTACTTTTGTAAGATAATATACTAAACACAAAATAAAAACTGAAACTTAACAAAAGAGAAAGGAGGGCTTCTGCTATGAAGGCCCTTTTAAACACAGACCACTTCGGTCTAGCCAAAGCTTTTCCGCGTACTCAGGGGAAGGTGCGGGACATTTTCCGACTAGGCGACGGGCGCTTGGCCATTGTCACGACCGACCGTGTATCGGCTTTTGATCATGTACTGCCAAACCCAATTCCGGGACGCGGCATTATCCTGACGCGGATGACTATTAACTGGCTAGAGGAATTGAAAAAAACTATCAAGTCCCTTACCACAAATCTGCCAATACGTCACCATGTGCTCTCAACATCAGTCAGCGACCTGCCAAATCAATTCCACGCATTCCAAGAGGATCTAGCTGGCCGGCTAATGATAGTAGAGGAATGTGATCCCATACCAGTTGAGTTCATTCTGCGTGGCAATATCACCGGCTCGTGGTGGAAAGAATACCGGGCATTAATCGCTAAAGACAATTCATCTACCGTCATATTGCATGGCCACGAATTACCACGTGATTTACAAGAATCACAAGAATTCCCCGAAGCGCTATTCACACCATCAACCAAAGCGGCCGTCGGTGTTCATGATGAAAATATCAGCGTCAGACAAATGGTTGATATAATCACCGACTGGCTGAAAGGAAAAAATGAATGGAGATCCAAGGCCATCCCCATAGTCGACGACTCCATCAAGCTCACCAAGGCTTTATTCAATACAGCCAGAGAGCGTGCCAAGGCACGTGGCATCATCATCGCTGATACGAAATTCGAGTTGGGCCTGTCATTAAAGCAAGATGATTTCTCTCTGGTCATCATTGATGAAGTACTCACCTCGGATTCTTCTCGCTTTTGGCCTCTTGACGAATTTATTGTCGGTCAAGGTCAAGCAAGTTTTGACAAACAGATCATCCGTAACTACCTCGAATCAATCAAGTGGGATAAAAAACCACCCATCCCCTCTCTGCCTGACGAGATTGTGTCCAGGACATCCGAACGATACCAAGAAGCCTCAACTAAGTTATTTGAAAACTAAAATAGGAGAACAGCTCAAACAGCCGACGAAACACCACTCGCCGGCTTTTTTTTGATCAAAAACACATTTTTGTGTTATAATGCTTACATGAAAAAACTTTTCGCGGTACTGGTCATCATTTTACTTGCCAGTATTTTTTTATTCTCTGGGGTTAATTCCAGCCAAGCGGCGGACCTAAGGGATATTATTTTCCCGGTACTTGGTAGCGCCAATCACAACAACGATTTTGGGGATCCCCGATCAGGCGGACGTACGCATAAAGGCAACGACATTGTTGGGACTAAACATCAGCCATTATTAGCGGCGATTGACGGCACTATTACTTATGCCGTATACCCCGAGCCGTCTTGGGGATTTATGATTACCATTAGAGACAAAGATGGGTATCGCTATAATTATTTACATATCAATGACGATAATCCAGGCACGGATGACGGTCAGGGCGGCGGTATCAACGCTTATGCCCCTGACATGATATACGGCACGCCAGTAGTCAAGGGACAGATAATTGCTTGGATGGGAGATAGTGGCAATGCTGAGAATACACCTCCCCATGTGCATTTTGAAATCATCCGGCCCGATGGCAACTGGATAGACCCCTACCCTACTCTGGCCGCAGCAACCCATATTAACCGACCGGTAATCCCTCCAGCCCTACCTAATGAATTATTGCCTTATGGTGAGTTCAAAGGTGGTGCCAGTATCGCTTACGGAAACCTGGACAACACAAACACCGGCCTAGAGTTAGTAACCGGTGCCGGACCGGGAGGTGGGCCGCAGATCAGAGTATACAACGAAAACAATAAACTCCTTTCCCAATTTTTTGCTTTTCCAGAAAACTTCCGTGGTGGCATAGATATTACTACCGGCGATATCAATGGGGACGGCATAGATGAAATAATAGTCAGTGCCGGACCGGGAGGTGGGCCGCAGATCAGAGCCTTTAAGATGGATGGCACTTTGATGGCCCAATTTTTTGCCTATTTAGAAACTTTCCGCGGTGGAGTCAAGGTTGCTTCAGCGGATTTGGACGGAGATGGTATTGATGAAATCATCACTGGTGCTGGCATGGGCGGTGGGCCCCATGTCCGAATATTTAATAGGCAGGGTGAACTCCAGTCACAGTTTTTTGCTTACGCACCGGGATTCCGAGGGGGCATAGATGTGGCCGCCTACGAAGCAACTAATGAATCTCCATCCGTCATAGTTACCGCTGCGGGGATAGGCGGTGGTCCTCACGTCAGAATTTTTAGCAGCCAAGGTAAATTACAAAATCAATTTTTTGCCTATGCTGAAGGATTCCGTGGAGGAGTAAATATTGAAATAGCCAACGTGGATAAATCCAGTATCACTCCGGAAATAGCCACCGTACCGGCTAGTGGTGGGGGTGCTCATATCAGACTATTTGATTATACCGGCCGGCCGCTAAATTCATTCCAAGCCTTCGAAACCTGGTGGCGCGGTGGCTACAACCTGGCAGCAGGAGATGGCCTACTATCCATAGTTTCTTTGCGAAGCTCAAGGCGAACATCTATACGTTCTATTGTAGACTAACCATAACTGGATTTTAATGGATAAATCATTTATAATTACCACTAATAATATTTATCAAAAAAATGACTGCCACTCACATACTCAAGCCTCGGATCAAAGAACTCATTGAGATGAGCGAGGATCATCATTGCCCGCCAGATAAAAGCCAACACTGCGTAAAATTAACAGCTATCGGCAACCTGCCAACCCGTTTCGGCAGCTATCAGGTTGCGGCTTTTTATAATAATCAAGATGACAAAGAGCACGCCGCTTTTATCCACGGTGATGTCTGTAATAAAGAAGATGTGCCAGTTCGACTACATTCGGAATGCCTGACCGGCGATACTATCGGATCACTGCGTTGCGATTGCCGGGATCAATTAGAGGAATCGCTCAAAATGATAGCTAAGATGGAATTTGGCTTAATCCTATATTTAAGACAGGAAGGTAGAGGCATTGGGTTTAATAACAAAATAAAAGCCTACCAGCTTCAGGATGAAGGTTATGACACGGTCGAGGCCAATAAAATGCTGGGGTTTGCTGACGACGAGCGTGATTATGACATCGCAGCTCACATGATAAAATTACTTACGATAAAATCCGTCAAACTTATTACCAATAATGAAAAAAAGATTAAAGATCTCAAGCGGCATGGCATAAAAATAACAGGCCGCATCCCCCTGGAAATACCACCAAACAAATTTAACAAATTTTATCTAGAAACTAAACGCGATAAATCCGGCCATTTACTAGCCAAGCTTGACGAACAAATTGACGGGGCAGTAAAAAAGTTATAATATTTAATCAGAGGCTAATGCCTCTCGCGCTCATTTTACGTAGTTGCCACCCCGGCAACTTACAGCCCCAAAACGCATAAAGTCCTGTTGGATTTGACCGCAATCAAGCCAACAAACGCCTACTTACCTGTACCAATATGCGTGGCGGGGCTTTTTTTATTGACATTCGATTGCGCGGCATGGTAAGGTACGGTCGAATTGTACTTTCACAGAAACGTTCAGATATGGGATACCTGGACCAATAAGCATAGGACGCGCCAACAGGAAAGGCGTTTTTTTAAATGCTTGTTAAATTCACCTTGGCCATGGACGATGTAGTCCTGGAAGGCCGTTTCATTGACTGCCTGGCCCTTACTTGGCAGGAGGACCTAGAAGAGTGGGAAATATTGGATGTTTCCCATCGGTGGATATCCACCGGCAATTTTCTAACTCAAAGGATGGAGGGTCTGACACAGGTTGGTGAGTCTTCATTGACCATTGAACCGTTAGACGACCTACCCGATTTTTACATCCCGTATGAGAGGCCATAGGATTGGTAAACATAAAACAGGCTGAAGTAATTACTTTTGCCTGTTTTTTATGAGAAACTAAATTGCTGGTAAATAGTCAAGCGGATTAACTGGGATTCCCCCAGATCGAACTTCAAAGTGTAAATGTGAACCAGTGGTCAAACGACCAGCCCCAGGCGTACCGGGCAATCCTCCAACTAGTCCAATCTGCTGCCCTCGGACTACAAATTCATCCTCAGCTACATCGATCCGACTAATATGGCCATACACTGTACTTATTGTATCTGTGTGAACTATCATGATAAAACTATATCCCAGTCCAGCGTTCTTGGCCCTGACTATATAACCGTTGTCTGCTGCTCTGATCGGTGTACCTTGGGGGGAAGGAATATCTATAGCTGGATGCTCAAAATATTTTCGGTATGGATAGGTGGGATCATGAAAGTATGCGGAAATACCTCTAAATGGTGCGATGGGCCACATGAGTGTTGCCTCAATATCCAGATCAACTCCCTCCTCAAGAAGTTTTTCCCGCGCTTTTTTCTCTAGAGTGCCTATCTCAGCTTGGGCGGCCTCTTGCTCCCGCCTAGCTTCTTCTAAAAGAGCTTGGAAGGTTTCTTCAGATTCCTTAGTATCGTCTAATAGAACTCCTTTATAGTCCTTCTGACTGTTCAGATCAGTAATGCTGCCAGATAATTTGTCAGTCAATAAAGAAAGATCGTCTTTTTTTTCCTCAGTCGAGGCCTGCTTAGAATCTAGATCTGCCTTGGCAAGTTTAGTTTCGACTAAGGCATTCTCAACATTGCCTTGCAATTCGTGGGTATATCTCAAATTATCAAAAAAATCAGAAAATGATCCGTTAGACATGAATATTTCCAAATATGTTTGTTGATCGTACCTATATATGAGCCGCAGGAACTCCGCTAATACTTCTTCATTGTAGTTCAGCTCATCTAATTTCAGATCTATTTCAATTCCGAGTTTTTCGAGCTCCAGATTTAAACCTTCTATTTCAACTCTGATCCTCTCGATGTCAGTCTCGGTTTGTACCACCTGAAGATCGATGAGTGCCATCTGATTATTCAAAGTAATTGACTCCTGCTGTTTAGTTTTTATACTATCTTCGTAGATATCAGTTTTCTTTTTTAAATCCTCCAGTTGGTCTCGCTTGGCATCAATTTCGTCATTCAGATCAATTAGAATAGATCCATTACTGTTATCGGCCACATCATCCTCCGTGGACTGGGATTCAGTAGTCTCAGAGTCAGCTATATCCTCTTGGGCCAATAAATCAGCTATAGGAAAAAACAAAAAACTGGCTAATAATATACTTAGGCCAGTCAATACTACCCACGAGTAAGTTTTATTTTTGTTTATAGCAATACGCATTTTATGCTTATATTACAGGTGCAATTAATATAGCACGAAACTAACCTTTTTGCAATTTTTTTAAACCTTCTTCTAAATGCTGAAGCGCCTTTTGTTTCCCCAATGCGCTCATCATTTCGAATACCCCGGGACTCTTTTCCAGGCCGGTAATAGCCACTCGTAATGGCCACAAAACACTTTTGTTGGTCAATTCTTTCTCCTGGATAAACTCCTCGAAAATATTTTTTAATCTGTCGTCTTGATCAAAATCTTTCTGGTCAACTGTTTTTAGTTTAGTAATTATTAAACCTAAAATTATGATAGTTTCTTCTGGGGACCCACTCTTAGGTACCAGTATCTTGGGGTCGTATTTATAGCTAGCAACCAAATAGTGATTAGCAATCTCGACAATCTCCTTTATCTTTTTTAACCTGTCTTGATGGAGCCTGACAACCTTCGAAAAAAATAATTTATCCTCTTTTTTTATTTCAAGAAAATTCTTGGACATATTTAAAAGCTGGTCTAATTCCAAATTCTTTATATACTGCCCATTCATCCAATCTAATTTCTCAATATTAAAAATCGCGCTGGCTTTATTTACTTTTGATAAATCAAATTCCGAAATTAACTCTTTAATACTAAAAATTTCTTTTTCGATTTTTGGATTCCAGCCTAGCAAAGCAATGAAATTTAATACCGCCTCTGGCAGGTACCCCAGCTTTTTATATTCCAGAGCGGCTACCGCACCGTGGCGTTTAGATAATTTCGTCTTGTCGGGACCCAGCACCATTGGTAAATGAGAAAACACTGGTAGTGGCCAGTCCATCATTTGGTACAAGATAATATGCTTGGGAGTTGACGGCAGCCATTCCTCTGCCCTAATAACGTGGGTTACAGCCATGTCATGATCATCGACCACGTTGGCTAAATGGTAGGTAGGCCAGCCATCAGATTTTAATAATACCTGATCATCAATATTTGCATTGGCTACAGTAATCTTTCCATACACTAAATCATCAAATGATGTACTTCCATCCTGTGGAACTTTTAATCGTAATACATGGGAATCCCCTGCTTTTATTTTCTGGGTGACATCTTCCTTACTTAATGATCGGCACAAGCCATCATACTTGGTAGCTTGCTTATTTACTTCCTGAACTTTCCTGACTTCAGCTAGACGTTCGGCGGAACAAAAACATTGGTACGCACTCCCCTTCTCCAGTAACTCATCGGCATACTTTTTATATAACTCCAAACGCTCCGACTGTAATATAGGACCTTCATCAAAATCAAGTCCATACCATTGCAAGGCCTCTTTGATATTATCTACCGCTCCTTCGACCAAACGCCCCTGATCAGTATCTTCTATACGTAAAATAAATTTCCCCTTATTTTTTCGGGCCCAGAGCCAATTAAATAGGGCTGTTCTCAAACCTCCTATATGCAAGAACCCAGTTGGTGATGGAGCAAATCTTACGACAACTTTTTTCATATACTAGTATCCATTTATGGTATAAAAAATCTGCAGTACTACTCCTACCGAGAGCAAAAATATTAGTGACGACCCTAATATTTTAAGCTTAATATAATTGGCTGGTTTTTGACGGCGCTTCATACTGAGATAAACCAGGGTCACCAAAACACCATCCAAACCCAGCATGACCGCTCCGGTAATCCCAATCACACCGATAAAATCCTGTAAGCCTATAACAAATAGACCTAGAGGTATAAATGAGGCCAAAGACCAAGCCACTATTTTTGGCAAGTGATAATCATACCAAAAAAGTTTTTTCACAGTTAGCCCCAAAGCGATAAAAGAGGTAAAAGTGGTGATGATACCAAAAACATATCCTATAAATAATATTAATTCGCCAAAGTGATCACTTAGACTGGAAATGCCATCTCTACTTGTGGCCGTACCACTAATGCCGATGATCAACGTACTAAACAGTAAATAAACGGCTAGGCAAATCAAGACTCCCCAAAAGACAACTTGCTTGACTTGCTTCAAATTATTTTTTAACTGTTCTTTTATCTCCGGAACTATGGAAGCCCCCCATAATGAAAACAGGACTATGCCATAAGGCACAAAAAAATTATTTATTTTCACTGTGACAAGGTTATTCAAGTCTATCTTACTGACACCCGCCGCAAATAAAAATATAACTATGGCCAAAAAAACGAACAGTAGTGCAAACTCAACTGCCCCCACGGATTTGGAATCCTGCCATATCAAAAAAGATCCCAAAATTAAAAAAATAAACGTATATAAAATTACCGGCCCACCAAAAAGGCTGGCCAAAAACTGGCCACCAATAATTAAATAGGCCAGCAAGGCGCCAAACAAGGCTAGTGATTTGACGATGAAGGCAGCACGCTTCCCTCCGGCCCCCAGGTAGATGGCCGCGTAGCCAGGCAGTCTATGCAAACCCTTAGTATTGACCGCTACCTCGCTGTATAAAAAATTAATGACAATGACAATACCCGCCCCAATAAATAGGTACATTACTAGGATTAAATAGCCGGATTGTACTCCGACATAGGGCAGTCCAAACAGACCAACGCCCATAACAGTTCCTACAAAGGTAGCTAGGGCAAAAACGAATCTTTTTTTATTTGTCATCGGTCAACTTTATTGAGTCGGTCATACACATTTTGCCAGGCTTTTAAATCTTCATCGGAGTGTAACACAAATAAGACCTTGGTAAACTTTGGATGGCTATTAATAAACTCCCGGGCTGCTTGTAAACTTATTAAAGCACCTTGCTCTATCGGAAAGCCTCCAATACCAGTCCCTACTGATGGAAAAGCTACACTGGATATATCCAACTCAGCAACTCTCTTGAAGCTATTGCGGATGGCTTTGGTTAAATTTTCTTCAGTTGTAGCGCCTCCCAGACGCATGGAGGCGGCATGGATTACATATCTTGCCTTGAGCTTACCGCCGTCAGTAATAGCCGCTTCACCAATTTGGATAGGACCTACGGCGGTTGATTGCTCTTGTATTTTCTGGCCGCCAGCCTGCACAATAGCAGCGGCCAAGCCGCCACCGTGTAGCAAATCATTATTCGCCGCATTAACAATAGCCCCGACATCAGCTTGGCAAATATCTCCTTTGGATAATTCAATAATTCCCATAGTTAGCTAAATTATACAAAAAAAAGTAAGCTGGCACAAGCTTACAACTAGATCTAGGATGATTAATTTTTTTACATATTAGGCCCCTTTTGTGCTTTTTTCTGGACAGCCACTACTATAATTACAATAGCAATAATGACCGTCAGCAAAATCAGATATTTTCCGTAAATGGGGTAATGCTTAACTAAAAAATATTCAGTTTCAGCCAGGATGCGAATCGATAGCCAAATAGAAAAAATTAGCAGTGATGTTCTAAATAGTCTGGCAATTAATCCCATGGTCTTTGGCTGGAAAACTGCTAAAATTAAAACTATAATCAGGATCAAGGGAATAACTATATCCGCATGTAATAAGAGCTGTCCCCCTTCATACCGCTGGACTAAGCACTGATCGGTTCCAACTATCGGATCAAAAACAGAGGCTAAATTCCTAGCTTGGGTCACGCATTTTTCATACAGCGGGTTGAAAATTCTATTTACATCTCTCAGGGCTAGCTCTACAGTGAATGTCAAAGCACTCACCAATAAGACGGTAAAGAATACCGCTACGCCTGAAGTTCTTTCAGGAGCTACTTGCGGTTTATCTGGTTTCAGAATGGCTGCTTGCTCAAATACTGGTACTGGCATATAGAAATTATTATTTTAAATTATGTAATACTTTATCTCAAGATAGCCATTATGTCAAGAATGCTCTACCTTTAATATGGCTTTGGGTAAATACTCTAAAACGTCAGAGGCAATGACTGACTTTTCTCCCAACGCCTGGGTCGCCATATCGCCAGCTAATCCGTGCAGCTGGACCGCTGCCGCCGAGGCCATAAATGCACGATCCAAATTTTGGGCTACTAATGTTGCAACGATACCAGCTAAAACATCACCGCTACCAGCCGTAGCCAAGCCTGGACCGCCGGTATTATTGATGATAATTTTTTTATCAGGTGAGGCAATGATGGTGTGAGGTCCTTTTAATATCATGATGACGTTCCATAGCCTGGCCATTTTCAAGGCCAGTAACTTTCTTTTACTGCTTATTTCCTTAGATGACAACCCAGTCAACATGGCCATTTCACCCTCATGGGGGGTTAAAATGGTTAAATATTTTCGCTTCTTAAGTAGTTTGCTAACATCTGATAACTTTGATAATACGTTGAGAGCACTGGCGTCAATAATCAACGGCTGGCTAATATTTTTTACCAATTTAATAATCAATTTTCCAGTCTGAGGATGCTCGGCCAATCCGGGCCCAATGACAATAGCATCTATATTTTTAGTTGCTTTGATTATGGCATTATATGAACCTAGCGCCAGACTACCAGTACTAGTTTGTGATAAACTTAGATGAATAGCTTCAGGAACAGCCTTGACGATAACTGTTCTCAATTCTTGGGGATAGGCTGCTATGGCAAGGCCAGCCCCAGACCTTAATGAGCCCAAAACTGAAAGTATCCCCGCCCCAGGCATGGTACGGGAACCAACAATTAAAAGAATCTGGCCTAGTTTTTTCTTATGGACATTTTTGGGACGCGGCGTCATTATTTTTTTAATATAAATTTTGCGGTTCATATTATTGTACTAAACTAAACAGTATAAGTTTTAAACAATAAAAATACTCATTAAGACAACAGTTTTTTTAGAGGTTAGCTCACTACTGACTAGCATTCAGTATAAAACATAAAAAATACATAAGCTAGTCGTCTAGTATTCACCATAACTAAAAACGGCCAGCTTGGCCGTTTTTAAGATGCAGATATTTCCTCAACTGGCGGTGGTGCATTGGGCTGGTTATTCATCCGATTGGACTTTTGCACCTGATATATGCCAGCTACTAATACTAAGCTGCCAATTATCTGCACTAACACTAGGGTTTCTCCGAGGAAGATCCAGTTTAGGATAACCGCGGAAAATGGGAAAAACAATTCGGCAATAGTAGCTACCGAAGCTTTGGTGTACTTCAAACCCCAATAATATAATAATAAAGCTCCGGTTCCCGGAAACAGCGTTATGAGTAATAGGGACCGAATATCGGATCCAGAAATAGACCCCAGATCCCCAAGCTGGCGCTGAGTAGTCATTAAGATAGTAATAAATATCAAGGCCACTAGTAGTCGCAGTGCCGTCAAATTAGGGAAGCTGATTTTCTTAATAACGTATCTGCCCATTACGGTTGAGGCCCCCCAGAAAAATGCAGCAATCAGGGCAAAATAAACGCCTTTAGCTTCATCAAAGGCCAAGCTGGGAATACCATCGGGAAAAGATATGAAATAGGCACCGGTAATCGCTACCAAAGCGCCCAGCCAAAACTTCTTGCCTAAACGTTCTTTGAGCAATACTGTAGCTAATAAAATAGCTATGATGGGTTGAACTTTTTGTAGTAATATTGATACCGAAGGAGAAACGTAAGAAAAAGACGCCGTGAAAAATATAGTGGCTAGAGCAGAGCCACCCACACCGATAAATAATACTGCCAGCCAATCACGCCGCCCTAGCCTGAGAAATTGCTTATAGCCCTTAATGAGAACTGGTAATAATAAAATTACACCAAATAAATGCTCATAAAAAACAATCACCGTGCTTGATAAGCGCTCGGTTAAAGGTTGCCGTAGCAAGGCATCGGTACTCCAGAGAAATGCCGCAATTACTATCAGCCAGGGTGCATATTTTTTCATACTCTGGGCAAATCCGTATTAATAGTGGTAAGTCCCCCCCTGTAAGATTTTACTTCCCCGATAAATTTGTTCTAAGAGTATAACACGTGTCATTTGGTGGGTAAAGGTCATTTTGGATAGAGACAGGATGGAATTAGATTTTTTTAGAACCTCCGCATCCAATCCCAAAGGTCCACCTATAATAAAAGTAATGGACTTTCCAAACTGTGACCACTCTGTTAGCTGCTCGGCCCACTCGGTGGAAGAATAATGCTTCCCCCTTATATCCAGGGCAACGATCACAGAATTTTCCTCGAGGAATTTTGATATCCTAACGGCCTCCTTCTTCAAAATGGCCTGGCGATTATCCACTGAGTCTATCTTTTCTTCTGAAACCTCCCTTATTTTAATTTTCGCAAGAGGCTGCAGCCTCTTTAGGTACTCATTTATAGCCAATTTCCAAAAGCTCTCTTTAATAGTACCTACTGTAACTATCAATATATTAAACATATCAGGCTCTAAATTTTTTGATTATCAAGCGTTTGCCAGTCTTATCCAAATCTATCTCCACGCTATCACCTCTTTGCCATCCCAGATGACGAAATATATCTTTGGGCAAGGTAATAACGTAACTATACTTCCCGGTTTGGAATATCTTTCGAATTATTTTTAGCTTGTACATAGTCTATACTAATTATATAGTTATTATACCTCTAGTATATACTATAGTCACCTCATGGTCAATAAGAAAAATCCCATGTCACAGACACAGGGTTTTTATTGATTTTACGGCACAAGTCGATAGGCTCCTAGTAAGAATATACTGACTCCTACTATGAACGTCAGAAACTCCACTAAGAGAGCTACGAGCATGGCCGAACCATAATAACGTCTCTTTTTGACACGGCTACGTTTGAGGCGCAGCAGGAACACTAGTATAGTGCCGCCAAAAAGGATCATGGTTTCTGGTGTGATGTTCATGATCCCGATACATTAATGATAAATATCAGGGTTCATGAAACGATCTAGAATGAGCTTTATTTATTGGTAGGTAAGTTTAAACCTAAAACTGCCTAATGTCAACAGTAGGCTACCCAAAAAAGGAATGCCTTAAATTGCTATTACTTAGATTGGTTGGGAATTACTTATTCTCAATGCTAACTTTATTCATGACATCCCCTACCTCAATTTGCTTGACTACTTCAAGGCCGCTAGTTACTTTTCCAAAAATTGTGTAATCCTTCGGCAAGGTGCTGTTATCCTCCAGCATGATGAAAAACTGCGAACCGTTAGTGTCTGGGCCCGAATTAGCCATAGCCACAATTCCTTGTGTATATTCCTTAGTCACCGGCTCGTCTGCAAACTTGTAGCCCGGCCCGCCAGCTCCTGTACCATTAGGATCGCCGCCTTGGATGACGAAACCAGGCACCACCCGATGAAAAACAAGTCCGTCATAATAACCCTCTTCCGCCAAATAAATATAATTACTTACAGTTTTGGGAGCATCGGCAGGATACAGCTCAAACTCAATAATTCCTTTGCTTGTTTCAAGTTTTACTTTTTTATTTACAATCCTGTCGTCCGGTAATTTACCAGGAAAAGCATAAGTTCCATTGGTAGACATATTTATATTTGAATTATTAATTGATAAATTTGTATTTGAATTACTGACTGAAGAGTTGGCGTTGTCACTAGCTAAGGAATCGCCGTTATTATCGCTCATTAAAAAAATAATAATTAGTATAACCACTACAGCTACTACCAAACTTGAAATAATTTTTGCGTTCTTACTCATAGTTCATTCGTTATTATAATTACCAGCTACCGCCTCCGCCTCCGCCGAAACCACCTCCAGAAAAACCACCCCCGCCGAAACCAGAGCTACCTGATCCGGCGCTGCCAGGCCGGCTAGCCGCCACTGAACCAAAATTTGTCGACATGTCATGCAGGGCACTAACCATATAGAGAGTGCCAAAAGCGCTACCGCTACTTCCTTCAAACCATTCTGGCGGAGTGACATACATGTCTGCAAATTGACCAGCCCATTCTTTCTCCACTCCTAATACCATAGCATAGGGAAGGAATTCTTCAAACTCTTTAGGTGATTTAGCTGGGGCCTGGTGGAATTTTAATCTGTCCTTTTCCGTCACTGACAAGAACCATTTGAATCCCATAATTTTCTCATGCATCTCCGCACCCCGTTTAGTCTTCCGCGGCATATATCTGGAGAATATCAAAACCATAACACCACTAACCCCAATGGCTATACCAGCAACCACCTGCCCTGTTGCCAGAGCGATAATAAACCCGATGGGCGTTATAAAAATGGAGGCCATAGCATAAACTTTACGCACCTTATCCGGGTCAGTGGGAAAGTAACCATCCGCTACCACCAGCTTATAAAGTGACTTTTTGATGGTTGGTAAATGAAGATAAAATTTATTTTTTAGCTTACTCATTTGGATGGTGTCGCTAGCATCAAAAATGCCCTTCAATATCTCCTTTTCGAAATCTGGTATGGACTCATCTGGTTCCTTAAGTTTGGTGAATTCGTAATCGGTCTTTTGGCCAATTATTCTGTCTATGGTTATTTCCTTTATTTTTAAATACCCCCGCACGGCCAGATGAATAATACTGGCTGATATATCTTTCAGATCAGCTTTTTCGTCAACTACAGTGCCTAGCAGGCCGGGAGATATTTTATCCGGTGCCGCATAGATAGGTATGATTGTCCCCCGTCCGGCCGGATCTCGTCCCCGAGTATACCAAAGATAAAACATCACTATCAAAACTATGATCGGCAAAGCCACCGGCCAGTTATCTTGGGCAAACCACCTAATCTGCTGCCAGGTGCTGGGTTGCCTAGTTATCCCAGTTGGCCACCCCAACACTATCGTTAAACCTTCACCAGAATACATTGTATCGGCATTATATGCCACGGTAAAATCATCAGTCGAGGACACTGAGCAATCATTTTCCGTAGAACCCACCAACCCGGTGAAACACTGTTTTAATCTCTGGGGATCGGTCAGACTCCTAGGCAGTGTGACTGTTGCCTGCGCTTTATTTATAGGAACCGGCCAGCTATTACCAGTAACGTTCCAATACAACTCGTGGTGATCGTCAAAATAATTTAATGCCCTGGCCACCACATAGGAGATGACATAAGTATTTTTACCCGTTACAAAAATATCAGGATCACCAATTTTTAAATGTATTTCTCCTCCTGATCGGCTGGTTGTATACGGGAGTGCAAAGCCAGCGGCATTGACTACCGCCTCAATTCTAATACGTATATTATAATTTGTCCCACCACGCTTATACTGGTACGGTATATCCCTAAAAATACCATGGCGCTGGGTGCTACCAAAGTCATATACTATTGTCTCAGTAACTTCGAAGCTACCGTCTGAGGAGACTATTATATCAGCGGAAAAATTATCGACAACTTCCTGGGCAGCTACTGTATGATTCATGACCAGCAAACCCGTCAATACGACCAGCCCAAAGGTAATCCGTTTTACCAACATTACTCTAATACTTTTATCAATAATAATATTACCATATCACGGACATCATTTTTTTACAAAAATTAAAGGTAACTAAAAAATATACCCTAAGCACAGCTGGGGCACCAACTTTTCGAAAAAAAATATTTAGGGTAGGTAAAAGGAGCTACTTGAATTTATTACGGAACTGGACGCGTTCCACCTCCTCCGAGCAGTCACCGCAGTAAACGGGTTCATGGAATTCCTCTCCACAACCCGAGCAGTAATTCCGCACTCGCTGGATCCCGAGATATCGTTTCATCTGCTGAAAGCGTATATCTTCAAGGAGCTCTCTTTTTGTCTTGGCTTTCATATGAGCCAAATAATTAATAATATAGAGCTGAGTGGGACCAAATTTTCTACTTTTCCTAATTCATTTGGCTCTCCAAGGAGTCCGGTTCAAGGTAAAGTGTATAGGAAAACCGTTTCTTTCCTTGCTACCTTACTTGATAACCAACTATTTGTTAAAAAAAGACGTCCCACCCAACACCATATTATCAATGAAAAAACCAACGCATTTTTTGTCTTCATTTTGCTATTGGTTTTTTATATTAGTGTTTGACGTCTGCGTATCCCTGATTAGAACTGGCAAAACAACACTATGAGTATTCAGTTGTATCTAGCTATATGATAATTATTAACAGTTTAATTGTCAAGAGGTTAAAAAAATCCGAACTTAATTATTTTTTTGGCGCAATACAGCCCAGCTAAAACGTATGACGGCGGTAATGATTCTGGGCAGCCGCCACGGTTGTCTAAATAATCGAAACAGCCATTCCAATCCCATCCGCCTGACTATACTTGGGGCCCGACTTACCTTGCCGGAAATGTAGTCAAATGATCCACCGACTCCCATAGCTACTTTGACCGAAGTAATTTTGGACAAATGGTGAGCAATCCACTTATCCTGTTTAACTTGTCCAAAAGCCACAAACAAAATGTCTGGCTGTTTCCGATTAATTTTTTCGACAAGCTTAGCGTCTTTGATCCGGCGGTGCCAGTGCCGATAGCCACTCTCAGCGCCAACTACTTTTATATTAGGGAACTTTTCTAAAATTTTAAAAGCCGCCTGCTCAGCTATGCCGCGCTTGGCTCCGAGTAAGTAAATTGATTTACCCTCCTCGGCGGCAATAGCTAAAATTTGCATCATCAGGTCGACCCCGGTTATCCTTTGCACCAGCTTATGATTATATTTTCTGGCTGCATATTTCAATCCAACTCCATCAGCTATTGATAAATCAGCCGAATTTAATATATTCATAAACTCCTCGTCATTCTGAGCCGCCATTATAAATTCTGGATTTACGGTAACAATCTGGTGTTGAGAGTCCTGCTGAAAAAAATGACGAATTTTATCAGTCACTTCGTCTAAAGTAATATTATCAATTCTCACACCAAGTATTTGCAATTCCATGGGATAAAACGGTTATTTATAAGGCGTCAGAGGCGCAAATCTATAGAAAATATTTGATAAGGCACTTTCTTAGTATAGCCTCAATGGCTAATAAAGCAAAATGTTGCTACTCATTAAACCTCTTTATTCCATAGTCAAGTTATGCTAGAATAGAAAAACCATATGAAAAAAAGATACGCCAAACAAATAAAAAGAGCGGTAGTGTTAGCACTTATAGGTGTTATAACTATCCCTCAGGCAGTAATAGCTGCTACCTTTAACCAAAATTTCATTCTCTCTGACAGCGACCTGGAGTCCTCTTCTACCATGTCGGTTAGTAGGATTCAGCGTTTCCTGGAGCTAAAAGGCAGTGGACTGGCCTCTATCAAGACCAACGACCCCTCAGGAATTCAGAAAACGGCAGCTCAAATAATATACGATGCCGGCCAATTTTGGACCATTAACCCTCAGTATTTGATGGTCAGGCTGCAAGTGGAGCAAAGTTTAATCACCAGGGCCAATCCAACTCAAAAACAGCTTGATTGGGCTAGTGGCTATGCCGTATGTGACAGTTGCTCTACGGACGACCCGGCCATACAAAAATTTAAAGGTTTTTTTAACCAGGTAAATTGGGCCGCGCGTAGAATTCGTGAGAGCTATTTAACTGACCTGGACACCCGGGGCACCACTATTTCTGGCTGGGGAGTAGGCATCACTAAAACTATAACTGACGGTTTTGGCACATTTTTAGTAACACCGGCCAACAGGGCTACAGCGGCCATGTATACTTATACCCCTCACGTTTATAATGCCAACTTCAATGTTTGGACTTTTTTCAATGACTGGTTTACAAAAAATTACCCTGATGGATCTCTGCTGCAAGTACAGGGTGAGCGCGGCGTCTATCTCATACAAAATGGCAAGAGACGAGGCTTTTTATCGCGCACCGCCCTGATATCTAGATTTGATCTAAGCAGAATCATCATAGTTTCTCCTAGTAGTTTAGATTTGTATGAAGAGGGATTGCCGATCAAATTTGCCAACTATTCATTACTCCGCTCTAATTCATCAGGCAGAATCTGGCTAATCGACGGTGATGACAAAAGATTAATAGAAACGCCGGAAATTTTTAGATCCATTGGTTTTAATCCTGAAGAAGTAGTCGAAGTTCCTGAAAGTGATCTCAAGCCATATTCCCTGGGTCCTAATATCAATATGCAGAGTATCCATCCTACGGGCGTACTATTACAATCGCTAACCACAGGTGGTATCACTTACGTGGAAAATGGCATACGCTATTCAATCTGGTCCCGTGAAATATTAAAAAATAGATTTACCAACCGAGTACCAGTAGTAGTGGAGCAAACTACTATTGATCAATACCCTCAAGGAGACCCTATCAAGTTTAAGGATGGCGAACTAATAACCTCACCCGGATCGAGAGGAGTGTATTTTATATCAAACGGCCAGCGTCGAGGCATAGCTTCTCAAGGAGTCTTTGATTCCCTGGGACTAAAATGGAACAACATCATCTGGACCAGTGATGAGGCCTTAGCCATCCATCCACTGGGATCTCCTATCGATATTGGTCAATAATTAATAAAAAAATAAAAAATGATTGTTTTCAGTGCTATTACTCCCCACCCACCTATTCTAATTCCGGCCATTGGAGATGCTAATCTCCGCTTCGTCGAAAAAACAATAAAAAGCATGGTCAGACTTAGCGAAGAGCTATATGCTTCCAACCCTGAAACCATCATTATTATCACCCCGCATGGGCAAATACTGCCTGATGCTTTCAGTATTAATATGGCCCAGCAATTTGAGGTTAATTTCAAAGATTTTGGGGACCTCAAAACTAGTATAAAATTTCCTGGTGATGTTAGATTAATCCATCATTACAAAGAAATTCTGGAGGCGCAGTTACCTATAGTTTTAGTGAACCAACCTCTGCTGGATCACGGGGCGGGTGTGCCACTATACTTTTTTGCCCAAGGACTGGATAGTACAAAAATTAAAATAGTGCCGATGGGTCCGTCTCTGGCCAGTAATGAAGAGCATTACCAATTTGGCATGAAACTTCAGGAAGATATAATAAATGATACTAGAAGGATAGCCGTGATCGCTTCCGGTGATCTCTCTCATCGTCTCTCCGAAGCTGCCCCAGCAGGTTTTTCACACTGGGCCAAAAAATTTGACGAAACTATGATTAATAAAATTAAACATAAGGATAATAATGGCATTATTAAACTAGATAATGACTTCACTGAGGAAGTCGGTGAATGTGGGCTCAGGCCAATTATCACACTTTTAGGAATACTGAATAGCGTCACCTACCAACCGGAAATATACTCCTACGAGAACCCCTTTGGCGTAGGCTACCTGACAGTTAATATGAAACTTGCGAGATAGTATTTAATCTAACTTAAAAAAGATTTAAAAAGTTATGATATTAAAAAAAAGGATCCTCTACTTACTGACCTTTATCGGCATAGGTTTAGTGCTACTCAATATTCCCTTTTCGAAATTGTTTGGTGCGGATCAAACCTTCAGCCTCTTTGATTTCTTTGCCCCTACCGTAGGAGCTTTACTTACCTCTGTCTGGGGAGCTATGGCTGTCATAGGCGTCAAGCTAGTGAATGCGGTCATTCAGGGCCAAGAGTTTGACACAGTAACAATTATACGGTTATTCCCACTGGCTCTGGGCGCGCTCTACTTCGGTGCCCGTAAATACAAATTTGTAGTAGCCCTGATACCTCTGGTATGTGTGGCTTTATTTATAGCCCATCCGGAGGGACGTCAGGCCTGGTTCTACTCATTGTACTGGCTAATCCCGGTAGCCGCTGTCTTTGCTAAGAAGCGCAGCCTGGTATTAAACAGCCTCGGTGCCACCTTTACCGCTCACGCTATTGGCGGTGTTGGCTTCCTGTACGCCCTCAACCTGCCCGCCGAGGTGTGGATCGCCCTCATCCCTATAGTCTTTATCGAGAGGATGATGTTCACCGGCGGCATTGCCCTCAGCTATGTCACCATGAACAGCTTAGTCCAATGGCTATCTCAAAAGTTGCATATGCCTTCGCTGCAAAAAATGGTCCAGCCAGAATACACCTGGTCACGACAGTTGCTAAAAAATCTCTAGGCTAAATCATTATAAGCCGCTTTAAACCCGCGGCTTTTTGGTATGTCAAAACAGTGCTAAAATATAATCGATAACTCTTGACGCTATAACCCTGATACTTGTTTCAGGGGAAAGAATCCAGAGAAGCCGTCCTGAGCATATAACAAGCGATGGCCAACCATTATTAATAATCACTTAAGCTAAATGTACGCCGAAGTAATACTCTCCCAGCGATTTCCTAAACACTTAGGGATATTTGATTATAAAATCCCTGATCATTTAGGAACGGAAATTCAAATAGGTCAGCTAGTATCAATTCCCTTTCGCTCTTCGGAGCGTGAGGGTGTGGTGGTCAGGCTCAAGGACAAAGCTATCGTCGGAAAAAAAATAAAGAACATTAATTCAATTACTAATCCTCAGCCAATTATAACATCTGAACAAATATCTCTGGCCGAGTGGATGGCTAGCTACTATTTCGTATCGATAGGTACGGTACTAAAAACCATGCTGCCGCCAATTCCTAAACGCACACATGCTAAGACGGAAAAAAAGATAATACCAAAAAAAATCCCCTCCGAGTCTGACACACGTAAACTAGCTGATACAGTCTGCCATCATAGACAAAATACATTTGTCCTGACCCCGACCAGCCTTCCCCAAAAACACAGCTTCTATCAGGCTATTATAAAAAAATGTTCAGGAGCAACTATGATCATTGTGCCGACTGTTAACGCTATGGCGGGTATCCAATCACTAGTCCCCGAGCAATTACAAAGGCATGTGGTAGTATTTCATAGTAAACTGAACAAGAACCAAGCCTATACCGCCTGGCAGCGAGTTATGACTGATAAACGCAGTATAGTCATCGGCACTAAGCAAGCCCTGTTCCTACCTCTGCATAATCTACAGCGCATTATCATTGATAGCGCCTCAGACCAGAATCATAAACAATCCGAGCAAAATCCCCGTTATGATGTCAGGATCGTGGCCCAGCAATTACAAAAACTGTACCAGGCTAAACTAATTTTCGTTGACCCGGCACCAACCGTCGCTCTTTATCACAAAATTATCAACCACCAAGTGATGCTACTTCCGTTAGTTAACACCGAATCACCAACCCCAACTATCGTGGACATGAAGGAAGAGCGGCGATCGGGAAACTACGGATTACTCTCGGATAAACTACAAAAGGAAATAGATAGTAATATTCAATCAGGAGGTAAAATATTTTTGTTTATAAATAAACGAGGTTCCTCATCCGCGGTTATGTGCCAGGATTGCGGCCATATACTGCCCTGCCCAAAATGCGGGACGACTATGGCCTACCACAGTAAAAGCAAAACGCTTTTTTGCCACCATTGCAATAATAAAACGGAGCTACCGGCTTCTTGCCCCAAATGCCAGGGCACCAATCTCAAAATGATAGGTATGGGCACTCAGTCAGTGGAGCAAGAGATAAAAAAACTATGGCCTAAAGTATCCCTGGCCAGATATGACTCTGATACTGATGCCTTACCGGATAAGCATACCCAAATCATCATCGGCACGGTACGTGCCTGGCAAATTCTCGACTGGGATAATATTAAACTCATCGGTATAATATCAGCTGACACACTTCTTCATTTACCTGACTACAGATCCCAGGAAAAAACCTGGCAACTTTTACACGATATTAAATTCTACTCAAATGCTCCCCTGGTTATTCAAACGCACTCACCTGATAATAATGCTATTAAGTCTTTTGCTAAAGGCGATGCTAAATCATTTTACACCACTGAAATTGATGATCGTAAATTACTCGAGTATCCCCCGCACGGCCGCCTGATCAAGCTCATATTCTCCCATAGGGATAAACAAGCAATGGTCAACGAAACTAACCGGCTCTACAAATCCCTGGTGGCCACACCGCTGGCTGTATCCAAAATTACCCCCTTAACGCCCTATCAGCACGGTAAGTGGCAGATGTATGTAATTATTAAGTATACGGACAAAACACCAATTAAAGTGATTAAAAGCGTAATGCAAAAAATTCCCGACAACTGGATAATTGATCGGGATCCGGAAAATTTACTTTAAGAACTGTCGTCTCGACTAACGTGGAGAGACCCTTAGAGATTGCTTTGTCGTCCACCTCTGGTAGACTCCGCGCAATGACAAGGGTGTGGTTTGTCATTACGAGCGAAGCGAAGCAATCTCAATACCAGTACCTTTTCTATCATCCAATGCCTAACCAACCTTGTCACTTCTCCGCTCCGTTCCACTCCGGTCGAAGTGACAAAGAGTGGTTTGATAAATGCATAAAAAACTTCCCGTGCTTAGTGGGAAGGCTTTTATTTACAACGCTAATATATACTAATAAATAAGAGTGGTCAACATGCTACTCAAATTTTTTTATAAAACTTCCTCTCTAGATAACAGGTGATGCTCCTTTGGCTGGCATCAGAATGAGGCTTGGTTAAGTTATGTGGATCCACCCAGTGCAAATCGTCACACTTATCCGGTTCCATGATTTTTGGTGTTCCGGAAAAATCATTAACTAACAGAACTATAGAAATATAGTGCAACCCTTCTTTACGATAAGTTTCCAGATTGTTAGTTACAGCAATTACCTGCGGGTCAGTAATATCTAGATTCGTTTCTTCTTTTATTTCCCTGATAGCACTGGCTTCAAATGTTTCGCCTAGCTCTACATGACCACCCGGAATGGAATAGTAAGGAGCGTGGCTGCCAGTGCGCTTACCGATCAGAATTTCTTTATTTTGATTTACTATGATAACACCAATTCCGACTCTGGTTACATTTATTGATTGTGGCATATTTTTCAATGGAATAACTTTTTAGCGCGCCTGACATGTCTGACGGCGGTCACGGCGGGCCGGCGAGCGTACCAGATACGCCGTGTTATGCACTTTAATAAAAACATTACTTTCTTTTTACATCACTTTTAATCATTTTTATTATCTCGGGAAACTCAGGTACTTGAAAATGCCCCTTGATATGTTTGTAGATAATAATATTTGCATTTTTCAATTTAGCGGTATATTTTTTAGCTTGGGCGATAGGGACTACGTCATCATTTTTTGAAAAAAGCAGAGTAAGTCTTTTAGAATTTTTTTCCATCATTGATAGATCTGACCCTAGTTTGAAACCGCCGACCAGAGCTTCCTGGGGCAGTGTATTGTCAAACGGAGGACAGACTAGATACGTAGATAGTATCTTTTTAGGAAATCTATTTTCAGATAAATACTTGGCTAAGAATACACCGCCTAAAGACTCACCTATTAAAATTAGATTATTTTTTAATTTAGGGAAGAATCGTTCAAAGTGTATTGCCCACTCATTATACTTCGCATAATCTTTAAGTGGCATGCGGGGTCTTATGATGTGAAAGTTAGCTCCCAGCTTTTTATCTAGATAAGCGCCATTCCAGACAATCTTTTTTTGGATGGCCGGGGTTCTAGTTTTTAAAAAACGCAAATAATCCCTTTTTGTTTTAAAGGTTGCCCCTCCATGAATGTAAAATATTTGAGTTTTTTGTTTAGGCATATTTTGTTATTTTGGTAACGTTCGATGATATTAAAATTTACTAAACCATTTTTTATATAACATATCGTACTCCCCCGATTCTACCAATCTTAATATTTCTCGGTTAATCAACTCTCTCAATCTACTATTGGACTGCACTGCTATTCCATACGTATTTGGAGCAAAGACACCGCCCACAGAAATAAACTTTTCACCATCTTGGGTCTGCAAAAAATGTTGTATCACCGGGGCATCAAATACAACAGCCTCAATTTCATTATTCTCTAATAAGGCAAAAGCCTGCTCTATCTCGTCTACAGTTACGACTTTTGCTCCAATCTTGGATAACTCATCTACCCCTACGGTATGTGACTTGGTCGCCACTTTTTTTCCATTTAGATCTCCATAAGAATTTATTTGATATTTCAATGTTGTTAAAGTAAATAAAGAGGCTAATTTAGCGATAATCAATCCAAATATAGATACGCCTGTTACTATTGTAAATATTCCCACTAGTCTTCCGGCTACAGTCTGTGGAGCAAAATCTCCATAACCAACGGCGCTGATAGTAACTATCGTCCACCAGATAGACTCACCAATCCCCTTGAAATATGAATAATCAAAAGTGCCACTACTTCTCTCGATTAGCCAGATGCCATGGGCGATAACTACGACAAAAAACAAAATCAGGATAAGTATATATAATAGATTTCTATAATTTTCAGTTATTATATTTTTAATGAAACTGAACAAATTGAGTTTTGACTTTTTAGATATCAAAATTAGTAAACCAGATCTAAGTGTGAAATGAGAAAAATCAATAATTTTCTCTCGTTCATTCGTCCTCTTTATTCCAGCCATGGCCAGATCGATTTCTTTAATTGTCAACTTTTTTAGTAGCTCTTTAAAGGGCATCTCTTGGTAAATAAAATCTACTGATATTGCTGGAGCAATTTTTTCCCATAATTCTATTTCAAAACCAGTATATTTTTCTCCAGTTTTGATAATGAGTGGCGGGAAAAGAGATATTCCTACCTTTAATTTATTTACTTCGTCCATAAGCAAAACTTTCAATTATCAATCTTCTGAGTAATGTTTTATCATCAATCATTCCCTTGGATAGTACCACATATTCTTTTTTGATATGCCCTTGAGGAAAATAACGAAGTGGTTTGGTTCCCTTTTTCTTCATCAGTTCCTGTCTGGACACTTCCGACAATTTCATGGCTAAGCCAACCGGGGTTAAGGAAATACAAATTTTTCCACTAATATAAACAGCTGCCCCACTAAAAAAATGTTTGATAGTGAAATCAGAATTCTTAATTTTATTGGAACTTAGCCCCTCAAACAATACGGTTAATTTTTCTAAATACTCCTTAGCCATGAGCTTAAGCTTAGAATAACAAATAAAGAAGAGATGCCCCACCGCCAAAAAAGAAACCTGTAGTTAGTGTGGTAATCAACGTCATAACCAAAAAAAGGATGACTTTTCCAGTCTGAACAATCGTTTCTCTAAATATTATGAATTTTACAATATTCGATTTATTTGCTTTATCATAACTTAAAGCATCAAATGGTATAGAAATCAATGATTGAGATACACCATAGAATGAATCAATAATAAATACTTGAAAAGTAGTTTTGATAAAGAATCTTACACCCCAAATAAGGGCATTCATGATGGCCCCAATTTTTAGAATTAATCTTCTGTGAATATCTGAATACTTAGCTACGATAAATACAAAAATTAGTGAAAAAAGGATGGATAATGAGGAGACTAATCCTAATGTTGTGAAGTTATTTAGTATGGTAAAAAAGATAAAAATTGGCCATATTACAGAGGATATTCCCAGTTCAATACCATGACCGGCAAAAGCAAGTGCATTTTTTATTGTCTGTCCTTTGAAAATTTCTTTAATGGAAAACCGTATTGAATCATGAATGTCTTTTGAGAAAAATAAAGGTATTACTGATGTTATCAATAAAACAGATACAGTGGCAAATAATGCTTGGAAACCAATAAATGTTAAAATCAAACCACCAATTACCGGACCGATAGTATGGAAAATTAAACTTACGATCTTGGTCACTCCTACCTCTTTACCTCTGTTCTTTTCATCGCTGAACTTGGAAAAATCAACATGATAACCCATCCAAAACAAAGAATTGCAAATGCCATAAATTACGGCTAATAAATAGATAGGCCAGTTAAACTGTTCTAGTGTGAATAAACCAAAATAGAAAATAATCAATATTGGAACGCTATAGAAAATTGAATGCTTAAATCCAAATCTAGACGAAATTTTTGTAGCGGGAATTATAAATAATACGTGGGTAGTAAAGAGTACGGCGTAAAATATAAAAACAGTGGATAAGGAATAGTTCAGTTTGAGTAGAAAGATAGGGATAAAAACACTAATCATTGACAGAGCAAATGATCTGATGGCAACACTAATGTACAATTCATTTAATTCTCTATTTTTAAAAAAATGTAAATGGTAATGGGGCCAATGCATATTAATTATTATAATCTATTTGGTCACAAAATAACCCTGCAATAAATAATGAAGCTTCACATATTGTATTACCATCCTCGTCCATATTCACCTGATGCTGGCTCTCAAATTGGATACATACATTATTTATTTCAGATAAATCCATATCATACCAGACAGCATCTGAAGACTCTCCTGCAATCTTTAACGTAATTTCCTCTTGAACTTGCTGAGTCCATAAATCACACAGCGCAATTGCTGCTTCATTATTAATTATTCCCTCTTCTACATGATTAGTAAAAAAATTCATACAATAGCTTTTATATAAAGCTATATTCATTGCTCCGTCCCCATTTGGGTTGAAACAATTGTTTACCTCTGTTAAATCATCAAATCCATCGCCATCGGTATCAGCAATATTCGGATTTGCTCCATATAACGACTCTACACCTGTCAGCAATCCATCTCCATCGGCGTCATTGATCTCATCTAGCACTTCTCTGGGAGGTAGGCTTCCCAAATTATCAAAATTTGTGTTAATTACAGCATTAACATTAATTCCAAAATTCGTACCAATAGAATTTGTGTTGGAATTTACCACAAATGCTAAATTAGTGTTAGTCGATTTCGCATTGTTAAGATTACTGACTACGGCATTTACTTGTGTATTAACCATATTTTTCCCCTCATCCTGCTTAGAATAAACCAAGAAGTAATACAGTGCAGCACCAGTTAATAAAATAATTATAATGGCTATTAATACAACTCCGATACCACTTCTATTAGGTGACGAAGATTGGGGTAAGTTAGAATGATCAGGCATTCGTGATATTGGTGGGTTTTTTAGTGGCGGTTGATCAGGCATAATTAATAATAATTTAGTATTAATTAACCGGCCAAATAGGCGCTACTACGCGGCCATAAACTTTGTTTAGCACCTGAGCTAGACCAGTATAAATCGCGGATAGCCCGCAGATAATTCCCTCATAACCGGCAATTTGTTTTATCAATGTGCTACCAGTGGCATCTGCTAGGGCCAGCAGGAAAAATAACAGGGCTAAGGAGCCAAACACAAACTGCAGGGCTCTATTTATTTTTAGCGTAGCAATAAACAAAACCGTAGTAAACACCCCCCACATTATCAGATACGACACCATAGCTGAAGCGGTTGGCGCCTCTCCCCAACCCAAGGCAGGAAACACCCATATGCCCACTAAAGATAACCAAAAAAAGCCAAAGGAGGTAAAGGCTGTGGCCCCAAATATATTATTTTTCTTCCATTCCATAATCCCGGCAATGATCTGGGCAAAACCACCATAAAATATCCCCATAGCTAGTATCATAGCTCCTAAGGGGAAAAGTCCGGCATTATGTAAGTTTAGCAGGACAGTGGTCATACCAAACCCCATCAGGCCCAGCGGCGCTGGGTTGGAGGTAGTGTCTTTTATCTCTGTTAGCACTCCGCTTTGTTCCTGGTTTGTTTCATCTGTCATTCTTTTTGATTAATCCAATTAATTGTAATCATTATATCATATTTAAGACGACAAAAAAACTCCTCACTTGTACGAGGCGTAAACTACAATTTCAATTTTTCTTTAATAACCTTGATAATCTCTGGGAAAGTATCTTGATTCTCCATGAAATGGCCTCTATCCGCAAACTCAAAATATTGGGTATCTAGCATTTTATGAATATGCCTAAATTCCTTCAGTGGAATATAAGGATCATCTTGGGAACCAAACTGGATAATCCATTTTTGATTTGCTTTGATTTTATCCCATTGCCATGGTCGATTAAAATAGCCACTTTGTTTTTCCAAGTCATCATTAAGATCAGTATAAGCAGGGCTGACTAGTATTGTGCCAAGTAATTTATTATTCTCTGCATATCTCATGGCCGCATCGGCACCAGAGGAGTGACCAATCAGTATGGTGTTTTGATCGGCGTGTAGTCTTTCTTTGAGAAAGGGAATCCAATATTTTTCTCTGGCTAGGATAGAGTCTGGAAAAGTTTCTCCTATTACTTCAAGTTCTAATTTTTCAAGCTCTTTTTTTACCCAGGGCATCCATTTGTAAGACCAACGTGTAGTATTATTGCCGTGAATCAAGATGACTTTAATTTTTGACATATGCATAGTATACCAAAAAAATCTGGCGTTCAAAGACTTCAGCTAAAAACTAACTTTTGAACTCCCTCCGTAAAGCTATTACAGCAATAATTATAAAAACAACTGCTAGAGCTGGCTCTACTATATTCACCGAGGGGCCATCGTACAGATGATGGTGATTAAAAAGTTGATGCACCAATAAAAAGTCCAGAGCTAGGCCGGCGGTTAGCGCAAATAATATTCCTCGATAAAATTGATTGTGTTTAGTCATTCTTATACTATATACCATAATATCACATTTAACCTAACCAAAAACACTTAGCTCAATTTAGTTAAAAATTTTATGTACCTGTTTTTTTATTTTTTCCTCTCCATCACTACTATTTTCAATTACATAATGTGAAATTTTAGGCTCCTCGAATATTTTTTTTATTTTCTCAGCGTAATCTTTAGTTATAAGATGTTTTCTGGAATTTAATCTTAAATTTATAACTTCTTGCTTTGCCTTAACAAATATAAATTTTGCATCAGGAAAGTTTCTAAGAAATAATTTACGATCCTCTTCTTTAATAAGGGCTTGGGCAATCACAATTTTATTTTTTTTAGCATACATTTTTTTTACATTTTGAACAACCTTGCTAAAAAATTTAGTCCTAACTTCATCGCTAACTATTTGACCCTGAGAAATTATCTTTTTCAGATCAGGTGTTATATCGTCATCAATATCGTGAAAGAAAAAACCAAAATCTCTTCTAAGTATCTTGCATATATAGTTTTTTCCCGTACCAGGGAGACCAAATACTATTAAGAGCATAAAAAAGTTAAATTATATATAACGTTTCGGGCTATCCGGAGTCTAGCAGTTAATTAGATGATAAATCCTAATTTATAAACACTCCTCTACCAACTTGGGTATTTCTTTAAATGATGAGGTGCAGCCATCCGCGCCGCCAATTTTAATCTTATTTTTTGAATAAATAATAGCTTTCATACCAGCTGCTTTAGCAGCTATGACATCATTCTCCAGATCGCCTACATAGACACATTGCCTGGGATCA
>JADFTK010000044.1 GCA_022560375.1 Patescibacteria group bacterium | reverse complement strand
TATGGGGAAATTTAACAAAAAGATACTTCAGGATATGGATTCTTATTTAATTTGTGAGCCACATATTGATCCATAATCTGTCCAAAATTTCATCAAATATATTGATAATTTCACGGTGAAATATCATTGACAAAAGGCTTAAAAAGAGGGAAAATAAAGGTATAAATCAAAGCTACTACACTCTTATGACGCCCTCGTGGTGTCTGGTCTTGAGTGTAGTAGCTTAACCCAGCACCCGGGGGCTTTTTAGTGGAACGGGCGTACAATCGCTAATCCTTAACTAAAAAATTATGGAAAATCAAACTCACAATAAACAACTAAAAAATTGTCCTTTTTGTGCTGAAGAAATCCAAGAGGAAGCAATTATATGCAAGCACTGCGGGAGAGAAATTGATACGGTGGCAGTTAAAAAAGAAGATGATAAAGAAAAAGAAAAAGTTGAAAAAAACAAAAATAAATGGACATCTAAAAGAATTGGCTGTGTAGTAATTTTTATACTATTTTGGATTATTCTTATTATTATTTTGACAGCAGGAGGTGATGGTAATTCTTCTCCCGAACAGGTAACTGAGAAGCAAGCAGTTGATCAAGAATGGTATACAGGCGGAACACTTCATAAAGATACAATTGCTGATTGGAAGGTTTCTAATAATGAAAATAAATTAGCAACATCAGCCGATATGATGGCAGTAGTTGATAATACTGTTAGTATGGATGAACTGCGAATAAGAGCTGAAGCCTTAACAGAATGCATAGACGAGGCAACTGATATTGATGAGATGGTTATAGATGAAAGTAGGGTGTCTGAAGTTGGAGCACTTTGTATAATTTCACTTGGTTATGGCAATTAGTATGAAAAAGAAATATTACATATATTTTCGAAAATGAACAGTTATTTAAATAATTAAAATGTGAAAATTATGGAAAATCAAACTCCCCAAAGCGAAGAGCAAAAACCAAAAAAGAAAAGTAAAAAATGGTTCTGGATTTTTGGTGGTTTTATATTGCTAATTATAATCATCGCCTCGGCTGGAGAGGAAAAGGGTACAGAGAATAAGAATACAAATGTAGCGCCTGTAGCTACCAATACGGAAGTGGTAAATACAGCCTCAGAAAATGAAAATCAAGAGGCAGAATCACCAACCAATGAACCAATAGTTTTGGAAAATACAAACCAGGAAACAGCTCCTCCAATCAGTGAGGAAAGTGTAAAGGTAACTATTGGAAGAAGTGAAATTATCAATCAATTTTCAGATTTCGAGTTTAACAAAGAAGATCCAGTTGATGGAGAGGAAAATTACCTAGGGAGATCGAGTAACGGATTATCTATGATACAACTTATTGGATCTGGGGATTCTTTAAGTCAGATTAGTATTATGAATACGATGGGTCCTGATAGCATTGATCAATGGGATACATTGGATTCTTATTTTAGGGATTTAAAGAATAAATTAACGCCAAATATGGATCCAGATTTTCCAAAGATTGAACTGACAAATGATACTACAAATTCAGACGGCTTCAAAGTGGAATATGCGTATATTGATTATGGTAGCTCAGCGCCAGCGGTTTTTTCAGAATCATATACATTTACATTAGCTGAGTAAAAAGTTTTTATGAAGAAGAAATACTACATATACCTTCGTAAGTCTACTGACTCGGAGGACAAGCAGATATTATCCCTTGATGGGCAAGACGAGGTCGTGAAAGATTATGCTGAAAGGCACGCCTTGGCTATTGTTAAAGAAATACGCGAAAGTTTCTCAGCAAAGAAACCAGGCAGGCCGAAGTTTACCAAGATGATTGAGGATATTAAGGCTGGCAAGGCAGATGGCCTTATTGTCTATAAAGCGGATCGACTAACAAGAAATTATGTTGATCTGGGTATATTAGCTGAATTACTAGAAAGTGATAAAGAAATCCACGATTGCTCTTATGGCCAGTATAATAATGATTCCAACGGTAAGTTTATGCTCGGTCTAAATACGTGCCTTGCCAAGCGAAAAATTGATGACTTATCAGAGGATACTAAGCGAGGATTAAGACAGAAAGCTGAAATGGGCTGGCTTCCTCATTTTGCTCCCACCGGCTATATCAATAACCGCTTTAAAAAGACTATAGAGTTGGATCCCAAGAAAGCATCTTATGTTCGGAAGATATTTGAATTATATGATAGTGGCCTGTATACCATCAAGAAGATTGCAAAAAGGCTCTCTGACGAGGGTATGACAGGTCGTAAAGGAGGTAAGTTCTCTAAAACCTCAGTTGATAATATACTCCGTAATCTTTTCTACTGCGGGTATTTTAAGTATAAGGGTGAAATACTCCCAGGGAAGCACGAACCAATTATCTCAAAAGAGTTTTGGCAACGAGTACAGGATCGTATGGCAGGGCGCAGTAGGCGTACAGAAAAGTCTCCCAAGCATTTTTTTATGTATCGGGGTTTTATGTTTTGCGGGGAGTGCGGTTGTTCTATAACAGCGGAGCGAAAGAAAGGACACGTTTATTATCGTTGTACTAAGTCGAAAGGTAATTGCAGTCAGCCATATATACGCCAAAGGGATTTAGAGCCGCAGTTGGTTGATATGTTTTCAGCAATTCAGATAAATAGCAAACAAGCTGATCTTATAAGTGATGAACTGCAGAAGCTTTATGAAAAGGATGATGATTATCAAAAGCGTATTACATCTAAGTTAAACCTCCAGCTTGAACATCTGAAAGAAGAAAAGAAAAAATTGTTCCGTAAGACAATAAGCGGGGAGATTGAAGATGAGGAGATGTATCGGGAAACAAAGCAGGATATTGAAAATGAAATAATACAAATACAGCAAAGAGTAGGCCAGTTGAGTGAAAGCACCTATAAATGGCTAGAGGAATCTTCGAACCTCATAAAACTCTGTAAACAAGCCAAATCCTCCTTCCTAAAAGCTGATAGGGAGGAAAAGTTGGCTTTATTGAATTACGTGTCTTCGAACCGTGTCTTGTTGAACAGAAAGGTGCATTTTTCTTATACTAAACCGTTCGATGTGTTGGTTAATCGGGGGTTGAAACCCAATTGGGGTGGCTAGAGGGAATCGAACCCTCATCATCGGTTCCACAAACCGATGCACTAACCGTTGTGCTATAGCCACCATGTCGTTTTGCGTTGCGGGTTTCGTAACTTCACTTTCGCGAAGTTGCTCCACCCTACACACAAATCCTCCATTTCCTCGCACATCCGTGCTCGCTTCGCTGTGCGCCTAATGTGCTCGGTGATTAATTGTTAAATTGCGGACGGAGAGACTCGAACTCTCACGCACAAAAGTGCCTAGGCCCTCAACCTAGTGCGTATACCAATTCCGCCACGTCCGCACGAGAAAATTAGACTGCTACTTCTTTTAGCTTTTTTTTGTAATCTCTCAGGTAGTAGAGCTTAGCACGTCTAACTCGAGCTTTTTTCAAGACTTCAATTTTGGTAATGGTTGGCAGGTGGAGAGGGAATATTTTTTCTACGCCAACGCCGTTGGAAATTTTGCGTACAGTGATAGTGGCTGATATCCCTTTGCCACCGTGGCGAGAAAGCACCATACCTTCAAATTTTTGTGTTCGCTCTTTATCCCCTTCTTTAATTTTTTGGTAAACAGCTACAGTATTTCCCGGCTGGATGTCCGGCAGATCCTGCTTTTGTTTGGATTTATTCAAATCAGTAACTGATTTCTTCATAATGGTAGACTAGGAATTTAAAAATTAGTACTTATTAGCATAGCTACTTTTGGCTGGCTTGTCAATTCTTTTTTAGTGAATCAATAATGTCTTGGAGTTTGGGGGGGAGAATTAGCGAGTAATCTTGCCATTCATTCGCTATATCGTTGAAACCAAGATAGGTGGCATGAAGAAAAATTCTGTCCATAGGTAATTTGGATTTTAGTTTTTTGGGGCGGTACACAAGGTCACCGACTATGGGCAAGCCGTAAGCATTGAGATGTACGCGTATCTGGTGAGTCCGCCCTGTTCTGGGGGATAGTTTAATCAGTGAATAGTTGCCCAGTCGTTCAATCAATTCAAATTGTGTGATAGCTCTTCTGCCTCTACCTTCGTGGGCTGGCACGGCGGCCATTTTATGGTCTACTGTTTCACTGCGATCAATGCTGAAATTTATTTCTCCGACAGGAGTTTGGGGGGCGCCGTGTACCAGAGCTAAATATTCTTTCCTTATTATTCTGTTTTTAAACTGATTTTTTAAATGGTCAAACATATTTTGGGTTTTGGCGACGACTATTAAACCAGACACTTCTTTATCCAGGCGATGGACAATGCCAGGACGCATAGGATCCTCACCCACCTTAGCCGTATGGGGATACTTCTCAAGCACCAGATCAACCAACGTTTGTTCTTGGTTGCCGGGGGCCTCATGGACGAGCAGTCCGGATTGTTTATTGATTACCAAGTATTCTTTAGTATCATCAATTATGTCCAGAGTGTAGGTCACGCTTTTTTTGCTCTTGGCTGGTTCTTTTATGGATACAGTGGGTGGCGGGACCAGACTTTCATCAATAATAATAACATCCCCTGGTTTTAGCCATTGATGTACTGTAGCAGGATGGCCATTAACTAAAACCATGCCGCTTTTTATTTTTTTCTGTAACTGCGATCGGGTGATGTCAGTATGCAGTTCATGGAGTAGAATATCTAGTCGTTTACCGTCTCCCGTAGCTGATACTATTATCTCTTCCATTATTTTTTATTATCTTTTATAAATTTTAGGGCTTGACTTTTTGATTTAATATTACCGCCTAACTGTTCTTCCCGGAGTAGTTCCAGTAATTTTCCTATTTTTGGGCCGGCTTTTATTTTTAAATGCTTCATTACTTCATGACCGTTTATTATTATTTTAGGTAAAGATTTTTTCAAGGGTGAAACATTTTTCAAATCAGCGACTTGCTTAGCTATCACTTGGTAGCTAGAAAAATCAGGACGTCCATTGGTTGGCACTGTGGCCTGGACATCGGCAAATATTAGTTTGAGTAGGTCCTGGCCAGGCCATTGCTCATTATAAAAATATTTTTCTACGGTGGTATTTTTCATAGGGGATTTTTTGGTGTAGGCGGCTATCATGTGACGCCTGATGAGCCAGGCTACGCTGTCAGTATCCAGTCCAGCGCTGGATAGCTTGAGGCGTTTCATGATATCCTGGGCTAGGTCGGCGCCGACGTTATCATGGTTATTGTAGCGCAGCCGATCCATTTTTTTCATGGTGGAGGGCTTGCCCAGGTCATGCCACATCAGGCTGAATATGAGCTCTGGGGACAATTTTTTCGCGCCGAAGTTATTTTTAAATTTTGAGGATGACAAATTTTTTAAGCAAAGCTGGGTGTGCTGCCAAACATCTCCCTCGGCATGAAATTCGGTGGGCTGAGGACAGCCTTTCATTTTTAGCATATCTGGCATCAGTAGCGCCACTGCCTGGGATTTATCATACAGGTCCAGGGCTAGGGTAGGACTGGCAGAAAATGATTTAACCATCTCTTGGGCGATGACTTCCCGGGGCACAACGTAATCGCCATCCATTTTTTTATTTATGAATTTAATTTGAGTTTTAATAGATCCCCAGGTAGCAGTGTCTATATCGAAGTTCAATTGGCAGGCAAAGCGTATGGCCCGGAGCAGGCGTGAGTAGTCTTCTTTAAATATTTTGTTGGGCTGGCCAACAGTACGGATCGTTTTTTTCTTAATATCTTTCTGGCCGTTGAATAGGTCCACTAGTTTTCTATCGTTGATGTTGTAGGCTAGCGCATTGATAGTAAAATCCCGGCGTTCTAAATCTTTAGCTATGGGTAATTGGGGATCGGACTGAATATCAAAATCTCGATACCCGCCGGTTTGCCAGGAGTGCTCGGTACGTGGCAGTGCAATGTCTATGGGCTCAGGTAGCTTGGTATTCTTTGGCTGAAACTTCAGTACTCCGAAGTTTTTACCAACTAAATTGACCTGGCCTAAGCTAGACAAGCTCTTTTGCAGTTTATTGATAGTTACCTTACGCACCACCAGGTCATAGTCTTTAGATGGCCTGCCCAGTATAGTGTCACGCACAATCCCTCCAACTAAAAAAAATTCTGCCTCTGGAATATTTTTTTGTAATTTTTTTAGAAAAGACAGCTCCTTGTTTAGTAATATATTGTGTAGTTTTTGCATGCGATTACCTTTACCATATAGCACAATATTCATCTTGACAATGTTCACCTGATTCTGATAAGGTATGTCAATTAGATCTTTGAAAAATAAAAAACTGAAGAAAGAGAGGGTGCTTTGGGAAAAAATAAAAGAAAGAAGAAGGGTTGTAATCTGGACAGTTGGATCAAGCAATTATTTCGGAACGATTCCGAGAAACGTGCTAGACGATTGGCTAACTATGTGTTTGATAATGAACTAACTCCTGGCCAACGCGACGAAGCTTTGCGAACTGTCATTAGGACAATTTCTCGAAATTATCCCCATGATGGCAGCGATGCCTGGTTACGTAATATAAGGATGCTGGCCTGCCAGTTTACTGATCGTGGATTGGCATTGCCTGACGCGACATTTATCAACGGGGTATATACGGTAATTACCGACGCGGAACTTTTACCATATGATGTGGTGCGGATGTATTTGTTAGTGGGATTTTTTGAATATATTGGAAGTAATGTGACCAGGACTAAGCATTTTTGCCGCGTCATGTTTGAAGATTTTGCAGAACAGATGGCCACAGTTCTATGCCGTGGCCGTCAGGCGATGCAGGAATTTACTTCAGAGCAGACTCCATTATTTGTTTCTATCATATGGGAATCTTCCCATTGTCCGGCTAGTGAAGAATTTCCATATAAAAAATGGATAAATAATTTGATTGAAGCATCGTGTCAGGGGGATAAAGATGTGGACGCTTGGCTGGATGGTATCTTTTATATTCTTCAGCTGCAAAAATCTCATATCGAAATTATCACTCAATCAGCATTCAAAGCCGGATTAAAAAGAAGAAGGAAAACTGTCAGCGATTACACAGGGCAATTATTTGATCCGTTGCGTCCCCTTATGATTGTCCCAGATGAACTGAAAGCTCCGCTAGAGATTTTTTTACAGACTACTAGCAAAAAGAAAGAGGATATTAATAGTGAAGCGGTTGAATGGGCCATGTGGTTTAACATGAATCGCCAGGAGATTCTACGGGGGATTGTCAGTAAACGTGATGATATAATGTTGCGACCAACATGCGGTGTACGAAAGGATGGCTATGACAATGTCCGGGTGTCTGACTTGAGTATCATGAAATACTTGGGCGTTGAGTCAATAGCATTTTATCCGAATGGCGGCACCTTTCCTGATATGGACATTGCCTTCACCGTCACTAGGTTTGGTTGTCTGACTTACCAGATTCGTGGTTCGCTGGAGCAGATGACTCTTTTTGTGGGTCAGGTATTATACGAAGTATGCTCTGATGATATGCAAGAGTTGCTCCATGTAATTACCGAATTGGTGATCATTGATGTGATGCATAGGATTGTTGTCAGCAGCTATGGAGATCATGGATTGAGTGTCTCTAGTTCTGAAGTAAATGGTGTAAAATATCGTAAGGATGTACCGATTCGACCTCATTTTCCTCTTTTACGAGAGGGTGCTAAGGCCAGCGTAGGGGCTATAGAGCTCTGTCTACAGGAAATGGGATGTCGTCCACCTAAGAGCCGGACATATAATAGTGGTCATTCGCCAACTGATGAATTTATAGAAGTTCCAATGACGCCGCGATTCATCCTTACCAATGAAGTTCTGATAAGTGATTATCAGAGCGCACAGGAGGAAAACTAAAAAAGACAACCACCGATTCGAAAACACCCGAATCCAGTGCTGACCTGATCGAATACGCAAGCAGGGGGTGCCCGTCGAGAAGGCGGACGTTTTTGTTCAGAATTCGCTTGCTGCCAGACCTCGCCGGTATGAGTCCAATGCAGTTCAGAGCGGTCACTCCGAGACGCCTGCTTCCGTCTGGAGAGACAGTCCGACATCGCTGCCCTGAACGTCAGAATCGGCCGAAGCGTAGCTCAGCAACCTGGCACCGATAACGCGGTCCTGCTCCCACGGGAACACACCGTCACCCGGACATTTAGCCGCTATGTCACCGGCTTGCAAGACGGCTCCAACCTCGATATTCCGCGTCCACACGAGTTTTTTGCGGCGCTCGATGGTGTAGCTGTCTTCAATCGGCAGACGTATCTTCTCGGGCGATCCCAGTGAAACTCGTATTTCCGCAAGACCTTGAACCAGCTTCTCGAGCATTGGCGGGGTAATTGAGAAATTGTTATCGGTTCCGAGCCACTCGCGGTCGTTGGTGTAGTGGTGCTCGAAAATCCGGCCCCCGAGGGTGTATGCGGCGAGCGTTGATGCGATTTCGGGGTTGTGGG
>JADFTK010000043.1 GCA_022560375.1 Patescibacteria group bacterium | reverse complement strand
AACGAACCAACGGCTGCCGCTCTGGCCTACGGACTAGGTAAAGAAATCAAAAAAGATCAGAAAATTGCTATTTACGACTTTGGAGGCGGAACTTTTGATATTACCATCGTCGAAGTCGGCGAAGCCGACGGCGAATCTTCTTTCGAAGTACTCTCCACTAACGGCGATACCCACTTAGGCGGCGACGATATCGACCTGCGTCTAATGGATTGGATTGTTGAGCAGTTTAAAAAAGACGAAGATGTCGACCTTAGGGGCGACGCCATGGCGATGCAGCGCATTAAAGAAGCGGCTGAAAAAGCCAAGATCGAGCTCTCCACCACCCAGGCAACCGAGATTAACTTGCCGTTTATTCATGCAACATCCGACGGTCCGGTAAACTTAGTGATGAACTTAACTCGTGCCAAGCTCGAGGCTTTGGTCGGTGACTTAATTAAAAAAACCGGTCCAACCTGCGAAGCGGCTCTAAAAGATGCCAAACTAAAAAAAGAAGATATCGACGAAGTAATTCTGGTCGGTGGTATGACCCGAATGCCTTTAATCCAGCAAATTGTTAAAGATGTATTTGGTAAAGACGCTAGCAAGGGTATTAACCCAGACGAAGCAGTTGCCCTAGGCGCAGCCCTACAAGGTGGAGTATTATCCGGAGAAGTTAAAGATATTCTACTTCTAGACGTTACTCCCCTAACCTTGGGTCTGGAAACTCTTGGTGGTGTAATGACAGCGCTTATTACTCGTAACACCACTATCCCAAGTTCTAAAACCGAGACATTCTCCACTGCCGCCGATAACCAAACTTCGGTAGAAGTACATGTCTTGCAAGGGGAGCGCTCCATGTCCGGCGACAATAAAACGCTGGGCCGGTTCATGCTCGGTGGTATTCCGCCATCTCCCAGAGGCGTACCACAGGTTGAGGTCAGCTTTGACATAGATGCCAACGGTATCCTCAATGTAAAAGCGGTAGACAAAGCCTCAGGCAAGGAGCAGTCTATTACTATTACGGCCTCTTCGGGCTTGTCCAAAGAGGAGGTAGAAAAAATGAAGCAGGATGCGCAGACTCATGAAGGTGAAGATAAGAAAAAGAAAGAAACTGTGGAGGTTAATAACCAAGCTGAATCTCTGGTATATACAGCTGAGAAAGCTATCAAGGATGCTGGTGACAAAGTAAAAGATGATGTCAAAAAAGAGGTAGAGGACAAGGTCAAAGCGGTCAATGACCTCAAAGACAAGGGTGACATTGAAGCTATCAAGAAAGCCACTGAAGAATTATCAGCTAGTATGCAAAAGATCGGCGCGGCTATGAATCAAGGTCAGTCACAGGGCCAGCCAGGTGCTGAAGCTAAATCAGATGACAAAGCTAAGGACGGAAAGGACAAGGAACCAGTTGACGCAGAATTCGAGGATGTGAAGAAGGACGAGAAGGCCGCCCAAGGCGGATCTGCCTCTGAAGGAAAAGAGGAAGAAAAGAAGTAATTAAAACTCGGGGCCCCGCAAGGGGCTCTGATAGTAAGTTATTAGTTTATCATGCCAGATAATGAGCAGGCTAAGTTTAAATTGAAAATTGACGTATTACCTAAAATTGAAGAAATACTTGATGAGTTTGATTACCTTCCTTCGTGTACACAAAAAAGAAATCTAGCATATCGAATCCAGTATTTTTATTTTTTAAAAGAAGTTCATTTAAAATATGATATTTACGGCAGTGTAAGTTCTCTTGTTATCCTTGATATTATTAGTTTAATGTCAAATATATTAGAACACATTTTATTCATTGTGCTTACTCAAATCAGAGGCGCGCCACCAAATTATTATAATAAATCTAATAGTAGTAGATTAGGAAATATGATAAGTGATGCAGAGGATTTAGGCTTATTACCTAGAGGAGGGAAAGATAAAATATTTTATATATCAAATTTAAGAAATGAATTACATCCTGAGAGACAAAGAGATTTGCATTCTAAATTTAAATTTAAGGATTTATTAAATTTTGAAGATGCATATAACTGGACACTCCATTATTTACGTATCAGCATGAAAGGTAAACAGGTTCCAACTGATATTCTAGAAAGTTCATGTCCATATCGAGAAATTAATGAAGGAGAAATATGTTCATGGTGCTATAATTATCACAGAGATCGAACAGCGGATTTCCAAAATGTAACTACGCTATCGCAAGAATAGCAAAAAGAGAGACCCGTTTCAAATAAATGAGATTCAACGCTATGACGGTTAACGATTGTCATTCCCTCCAGAGGCGGGCAGGCTGAGGAGTCTGAGAGAAATCGAGGGCGACGTGAGAATCTCGGTTAAATACTAACAGAGATTGCCACATCCCCTTCACCTTGTTCAGGGGACTCGCAATGACAGAAAAAATAGAATCATATGAAGAGTTAAAGGGTGGTAAAAAAATAGGCCCGTCTCAAGAAGGTGAATAGACTGTATTGAATTATTGACAAATTAATTAAGCGATAGAATAGACCAACCTCATTCTGAATTTATTTCAGAATCTCATGAGATACCGAATCCCGCCACAGGCGGACAGGCAAGTTCGGCATGAGGGAATAATAAATTATGATAAAAAAATACGCCCAAAAACTTAGCCCTGTAGAATTAGAAGATAGGGCAATGAAATCCGGCACATCTTGGCACCATCATTGCTTGCCACCTACCTGCTTTGTTAATGATACTAAAGAGGAGATTATTGTATTGGAGGCGGGGAATGATATGATTTACTGTGAGAGCTCCAAGGAATTACGGGAAACGCTTGAGGAACATGCCTATCAGCTGTCCCGCCCACGGAAAGGAAAAAAGAAACCTATCAAGCATGAAGCTCTGGATTTGGTCCGCCAGTATGTTAAGGCAGGTAAAAAATGGCATTTCCACATTGCCGAGCCGTCGTGCCTTTTAAGCATGGCTACTGACTTCACCTTAATTGTGGAAAATGATGAAAACGGGGGTAAACATGAGTGGTCGATTGATACTAAGCCCGTTGAGCTAGTACGAGCGATTGATGATTATTATTTAGGGAGAAATAATTAAATTTGTAGACCAAAAAATAGGCCCGTCTCAAATGAATGAGACAGGCCATTCCCCACTCTCGTACCATACCGCCATAGTACGAGGTTACTTCAAAAAAAATTCCGTCGGTCAAACAATTTTTATACACCTGAAAGGCGTATGTGCGTCCGAAATAAGAGTGACCTCTTTGGACCCAGGAGGGAAAGAACTGACATTAAGTATATTTGAAGTAATAAATAAGTCAATAATAATTTCCTCATTCTGAATTTATTTCAGAATCTCAGTTTAATGATAAAACAGAGATTGCCACGTCGTCCCGCAAAGGCGGGACTCCTCGCAATGACACGACGAGAAAACTATGAAAAACGAATTAAAGGGATATGGAGATGTATTACAGGCCGCGCATGAATCGCGGTTTAGAAAATGGCAGCCCAAGCTGGAATATTTAGCCAAGCAGATAAGTACCGGTAAAATGCCTATGCCCAAAGATCCGCAGTTGCGGACCTCGCTTTTAGCTATGAAAGAAAACAGGCAAGGGCCGATCATGTCGACTATTGATAGTAATGTACGCATGCTGGCTAATGCTGTGTGGGATGCCAGGGAAGTGGCTAGCTAAGAGATGCTGAAAATAGTTCAGCATGAGGACAGGTAAAAAATTCTCATTCTGAGGAGTCCGAGAGAAATCGAGGACGACGTGAGAATCCCTGGGTTGCGGAGTACCGAGATTGCCACGTCACTCGCGGAGTTTATCCCGACGAATGTCGGGGCTCGTTCCTCTCAATGACAAGCTGTTGGGCTCCTCAGCCTGCCCGCCTCTGGCGGGAATGACAACAAAGGGCAAAGATAATTAGGTTCTTTACAATTAAAAAAATGCCTCGCTCATAGGAACGAGGCATGCCGGGCATAGGTCTAGAAAAGATTGCGAATGATGGGTAGGCCGTCGGTTTTTAATGTAATGACAATGAAAACCACTAGACATATTAGCCCCACAATAAATAGGAAGACCCTACCTAACTGTTCGTTGCCACCAAAGGCGCATTTGAGAAAACTCTCCGGATCGATGCTTGGTCGACGGGTGATAAAAACTGCACTGAAACAGCCAATTGCACCCAGGCCAATTACAACACCCAATAGACCGAAAAAACCATTCATGTGGCACCTCACACGAGTATAGAGTATAAAAAGTTCAATATTTGTACTGACACCTTAGGCTAAAAACTGTTTTTTGTCAATAAAAAAAATAGGAGGTCGCTCGAGTAAAACTAGTTTACTGTCATGGCAACCCCCTTTGCATATCGTCTTTACGAACACTATCACCTTAGCAATTGGACAAGATATGTCAATAAAAAAAGACCCTTGACATTTACGTCTCGGGTCTGGGCAATCGAAAGCGGATTAAGCATTTCCGGATGCTGGTTGGCGCTTCAGGTGGGCATTGATTATTTGATCAGTTGTCAGTCCGGTAATGCGGGCGATGAGTTTAAGAGTCTTATCGTTGGCTCCCAGTATGACGCGATCATTGTCATCATCGTCCGAGCTGACAACGAAATTTTTATCTGAGGTTTGGATAATGACCAGGGATCCCTCCTCGATATCGCTGGGGCCGAAATGAAGGTTTTCTGCGCCCAGATAACTGGTTACAGTAAATCCATTAGTGCCTTCCTCAATGATTTGAGTAATCAGGTTGGCGGGGTATTCATTAGGGTTAAAATCTGGATTGTCTTTAAAAAACTCACCAGGATTCACCGGATCAAATACTAAGGACATAAATACCTCCTTTTTGGCTGGGTTATAGTTTATTTGAAAGGTCAATTTTATCTTACTTTTATCACAGTTTACGCGAATCAAACCACTATGTCAATAGGCTATGAATTGTACTATAATACATTTAATTATTAAATAAAAAAATATTTATGAATGGTCAACAACCACAACAAACAGGTCAGCAAATTAATATAAAAATTGATGATGCCACGCTAAAAGGAGCGTACTCAAATGCCATGGGCGTTTCTCACTCCAAGGAAGAATTTGTCTTGGATTTTATGAATATCTATGCTCATCAGAAAAGCGGGATAGTAAATGCCAGAGTCATAACCAGTCCAGGGCATATCAAACGAATTCACAAAGCACTTGAGGAAAATATAAAAAAGTACGAAGACAAACACGGTAAGATAGAGATTGCCCAGGCACCGGGCTCAGGTGAAGTTGGTTTTAAAACAGCATAAAAAAACCGCCCAAGGTCATTCCTGGGCGGGTGGTGCGTAGGATGCTACGGCAAAATCTTTTGCATCCATTTCTGAGAGAGGCACCCATTTGTTGAAAGGACGTTCACTGAGTATCACACAGGCCTTTTCTACCCCATCAATACCAGGGCTGCAGCCAACCACGCCTTGGCCCTTCCAGTGATTATGCGACTTGATCGCCTCCATCAGAAATTCTTTTGTTATCATATTTACCTCCAATAATTTTTGATGTTTGCTTTTAAACATAACTAAATTAGCATAAATAAGAATATTGTCAACCAATTACATAGAATATGAGAGTAGAGCAACAAGAGACAACCAAAAAAGAAGAAAAATTTGTAGCCCCACAGCCCATGGGTAAGATTATGTTGTTAGCTGGGTCAGTAGTAGCCGCTACCCTTATTTTTTGGTTGGCTTGGCATAACGCCATCACTTCGGTCAGTTTCGATCTGGGTGCTAAGAACATCATCACTATTATATCTACCCTGCTGGCATTTAGCCTCATGTTCGCAGTTTTAGCTCTGGCCGAGCTATTAATTACCAAAAAATTGATTCTCTTAGCCATGGTTATCGTATCGGCCGGTACAGCTTTTATATTTTTTCCTCCCAATCTTTGGACATTTATTGGATTTCTGCTCATGCTGCTAGGATTTCTCTATTGGCGCCGGGAAATAAGCATCGACCTAGAAAGCCGTATCAAATTTATCCCACAAAAGTCCATTAAGAACGGGCTGCGCGGCGTGGTCATGCTTGTTTTATTAGCTGCTTCTTTTATGTACTACGGATTCTTGACTGATCAGAAGGAAACCGGTACGGAATTTTTGGATGGCATTGTGGATAGCAGCATGGGAGTGGCTAATCTGGCAATTGAGCAGTTTTATGGTGAATCGTACGACCCTAATATGACATTGGATGAATTTACATTTAATCTGCTAGTCAAAGAATTACCAGCTATACAGGATTTAGAAGGTATGGAAAATCAATCTGAGATTGAGGGGCTGGGGTATAAGTTTGAAGATTTGGATAAGATTATCAATGAAGGATTACTGGATATAGAAAAAGGTGCGCTAGAGCAGGGGCGTAATCAATTTCTTGATAATTTTGGCATAAAAGCAACTGGAGATGAGCGCATGGAAGATGTATTACGTAAAATAGTTGTAAAAAATCTAACCAAGTATGTAGAGCCGTATCAAAAGTTTGTACCCGCCCTGCTGGCCATAAGTTTATTTTTTGCAATGAATATTTTTGGGTTTATTTATCGGGAAATGGTAAAATCTATGAGCTTCTTATTGTTTCACATCCTCCAATGGGTACATTTTATTGAGATTAAAAAAATTAAAGTAGACGCTGAAAAGGTAACATTGTAGCTTATGGCAAAAGATTATTACGAAATTTTGGGAGTGGCCAAGGGGGCAACTCAGGATGAGATAAAGAAAGCTTTTCGCAAGCTGGCTCATCAGCATCATCCGGATAAAAAGGGAGGGGACGAATCGAAGTTCAAAGAGATAAACCAGGCCTATCAAACTTTATCCAATACTCAGAAACGCCAGAAGTATGATCAGTTTGGCCAAGCTTATGGGCAGCCAGCCGGGGCAGGACCGGGTGGGGTGAACTGGGATGATTTTTCACGGGCATCCGGTAGCGGCCCGTTCGGCGGAGGCTTTCAATCGGGAAATGTAGAGTATGATTTTGGAGATCTCGGAGATATCGTCGGAGATTTATTTGGTTTTGGCCGACGTAGCGGTCGGCGCCGAGCCAGTCAGTCAGCGGCTGGCGTTGATATTCAGGCAGAAATGACTATTGATTTTAGAGAAGCTGTTTTCGGGCAGGAGAGAGTTATTGATTTGTATAAACAGATTAATTGTTCGCATTGCCAAGGCAGCGGCGCCGAGCCAGGCAGTAAAATAGAAAATTGTAAAACATGCGGAGGCCAAGGACAAGTTGAAAGGGTTCAGCAGACAGTCTTGGGAGCCTTCCGAAATGTTACCACTTGCCCTGACTGCCACGGAGAGGGAAAGATATCAGAAAATAAATGTAAGGAATGTAGAGGGGAAGGCCGAAAAAAAGAGTCAGAAAAAATTAAGGTCAAAATACCTGCTGGCATTAATAATGGAGATACCATTAGGCTGGCTGGTAAAGGTGAAGCAGGCGTACGAGGCGCAGGGGGCGGCGATCTTTATATAAATATTTTAGTAACCCCTGATCCAAATTTTAATCGCGTCCATGATGATATAATATCTGATCTTGACGTTTCATTTACTCAGGCAGCTTTGGGGGATAAGGTACCGATAGTTACTTTAGACGGAGAAGTAGTGCTAAAAATTCCTGCTGGTATGCAATCAGGCAAAGTATTTAAGCTGAAAGATAAAGGAGTCCCTCATTTGAGAAGCCGAGGCAGAGGAGATCATTTGGTGACGGTGAATATTGTAACCCCAACTCATCTAACCCGACAGCAGAAAAAATTACTTGAGGAATTAGGTAATTAAGCTAAATAAATAAAATAGCTGATAATTAATTATTCAGTTTTTTTTGCGGTTTCACTTGAAATTTTCGCGATTTTGTGATATACTATAAACAATATTAATAAAACACGGAGGATGTTTAATTTGATTCCCACAGCCTTTGCCCAGGAAGCAACCGAAGTAGCGACTGAATCGGCCGCTTTTTTACAGAACATTGATTGGACCAGGCCAACTTGGGATCTTTTTATTGTTATCTTTTTTATTGTAGCGGCTTTCTTGTACGGTTTATCGTTAGGTAAAGATCGTATTATTATTATCCTGGTCAGTATTTACATGTCACTGGCTATTGTCGAGCACGCACCTTTCTTGAACTCTGCGTGGCTTCAGGATTGGATTAATAATGCGGTTAATCAATTCTTCGTGTTTCAGATATCAGCCTTTGTTCTTCTGTTTGTGGCCTTATTTTTGATAATTACCAGATCGGCTTTGGTCAAGACTATTGCTTCATCTGATACGGCGGGTTCCTGGTGGCAGGTATTGATATTCAGCATATTACATGTTGGCTTATTGGTCAGTATCATATTGTCATACTTACCAAAAGAAGCGGTTGATTCAGTTCTAGCACCATTGACTAAACAGCTATTTACCACCGATGGCGCCCAATCTTTTTGGATTATAGGGCCGGTCATTGCTATGATTGTCCTCAAGGGCACGGGATCCAAGAAAAGAAAGCATCGAGAGGAAGCGGATGAGGATTAGTTAATGAGGGAACACCTACGGTTTTCCCTCATCGCTCCTTTTCCCTTTAGTTGTATCACTCACCCGAAGTGAATTCGAGGTTCGCGATGCTTTTTATTAAAAAGAAGCCCCCGGGATCTTATAACCTGTGTCTCAGATTAAATTTTAGATATT
>JADFTK010000007.1 GCA_022560375.1 Patescibacteria group bacterium | reverse complement strand
ACATAACACTTGTGTTATCAATAAATCGTATAAACATGCCCTTATTATTTATTGTTATAATTGTCTCATCATTAATATCTCTAACATATTTAAATATATTACACAGTTCTCCTACTCGTTTCTTTAATATAATTTTCATTTTATACGCCTGTTGTCTTATCCCAAGCCAATATTTGACCTCTTGTCGTAGCCCTATATCCAAATTCTTTAGCCAGTTCATAAACTAATTTTGTCTTCTCTGGAAGTTCTTTTAAGTTATCCACTCCTGGCATAAGAATAACTTGAGATTGAGGTAAATTATAAGGTCTAATAAAATCTCTTTTTATTTCAAATACATCTTCTCGGTGTGTTACTACGAATTTAAACCAACCATTATAATGATCAGCTACTTGTTTAAGTGCTCTTGGATTAATACGCATATTATCTGGTACTCCACTATTAGATAATTTAGGAGAAGAATTTACTTGTTGAATAATTCCTTGATAGAAATAAGGTTTAACATGCACAGTTGCGTTTGTTTCAATCTCATTAAACATACTATTACCGTCATATGTATTTCTCATGTAATTTACAAAACCAGTTATTGCAGACACATGTAAAGGTAATGTTGGTTCTCCACCAGTCCAAACCATATGAGTTACTCCATCTAAAACTTGTTCTAATTGCCCGGCTTCTTGAATTCTATCGACTAATTCTTCATTACTTACCCGTTTACCTTGTTTCCAAACGGCTTCAGTATCACACCACCATGTTGCTTCTCCTGATTTAACTTTTTCTCCACCTACCCCTCCACACATTAAATTACATCCCTGTAACCTTATAAAGTAAGCTGGTACTCCTTGACTGAATCCTTCTCCTTGTATACTATAAAAGTCTTCGCTAATTCTCATTTCTCCAACTCCTTTGCTAAATCTTCAAAATTAAAGAACACTCCATCTGTAAATTTGTACATCACATCCCATCTATCTGGTTCTTCATCAAATAAGATATAACATTTCTTACCCTGGCCAATCATATAACCTAATTCTAGATGCCCTGACTTGCCTGCTGGAAGATATAATATACCAATATTTGCATTATTAATGTGTTTACGATCAAACTCATATACATGTTCTGCTGCTAATCCATTAAGTCCTTCTGGATATGTATGTCCTTTTTGTTTTTCATATTGTTGCCATGAATCATCTGCAACAGGCCCTGCTGCAAACCAATCATCAAAAACATAAAACCCTAATCTTCTAAGTCTTTTTCCTATACTAGGTACTTTAGGATTTCTTAAACTGCCTATTAAATAAATTGTTTTCATTTTTGATGCCTCTTTCCTCCAAACCAATCAAACATATCTCTTCTAAGTTTAGCCATTCTACCGTCATCCCTGACGATCTCACACAAAACCCCTGCTGGAGTGAGATTAGCCAGTCTAGCTAGATCAATTGCTGTTTCGGTATGGCCCTCTCTTTCTAGGACGCCTCCTTGTTTCGCGACCAGCCCGAAAACATGCCCTGGCCTAGTAAGGTCTGATGGTTTTGATTTTGGATTAGCTAGGACCTTGATGGTTTTGGCTCGGTCAAAAGCCGATACGCCAGTAGTAATGCCTTTTTTTGCGTTTACCGAAATGGTAAAGTTTACTTTTGTTTTTTCCGTATTTTTCTTTGGAGAGACCATCAGTGGCAAGGATAGGCGGTTAGCTTGCTGTTTGGTAATGGCAGAGCAGACCAAGCCCCCACCATAACGAATCATGGTGGTAATAATTTTCGGGGTGGCCGTGTCCGTAGGAATGTATAGGTCCCCCTCATTTTCACGTTTTGGGCTATCAACCAGAATCAGTGGTTTGCCTTTTTTGATCTCTGCAACAGCTTTTTCTATACTGCAGAAGGGATTCATATTTTCGACATTATTTTTATCATTTCTAAGGCTGTTAAAGCCGCTTCAACCCCCTTATTATCCACGGTGCGGGTTGCTCGCTCTAGGGCATGTTGTATGTCATAAACTGCCAGCACTTCGAAAATAACAGGTATGGCGTACTGCCGAGATACGGCCATACAACCCCTTATGCATTCATCAGCGATCTGCTCAAAGTGATAAGTCTCTCCTTTTAGTATTGCTCCGAAGGTGATCAAAGCGTCATAGTTTCCTTTGGCGGCTAATCTCTTAGCCACTAAAGGTATTTCCAAAGATCCTGGAACCCTAAAAAATTCTATCTGCTTGTCTGATAAACCTTTTTCTTTAAGTGTTTTGGTACAGTGTTTTTCAAGATTGTCAGCAACCTCATTACGAAAAGAACTGCTAATGATAGCAATTTTAATTTTTTCAATCTTTTTCATAGAATTTTCTATAGCTTTGATTTATTTAGCTGAAATGTCGACTGCGGGATTGATAATTCGATCAATCCTAAGTATATGAAACGCTTTTTTCCAGGCGTGAGTAATGATTCCTGTAAACATGGAATCAAAAAAAACCCGATGCTTCGGGGTACCTAAACTCTCCACCAATGATGGGTCATTTCCTTCTTTCATCCCGACTATACGGTCGGCTTTGGAATTTCTACCAGCCATTGCCTGCGGCTTGCAGGTAGTTTGGCAGGCGGATCACCAAATCGTGTCCTGTAGGACTCGTGGGCTATACCACCGATTGGGACTTGCACCCAACCCCGAAGGAATATTTGTAGTATACATTTTTTTCTTCTTTTTTGGAAGCCTTTAAGAGGTGATATAAACGTAATTACCGCCAGGCTTTATAAAAAAAAGAGGCAACACACATAAAGTATGTTGCCTGTAATTGGCGGAGCCTAGAGGAGTCAAACCTCTGAATAGCAACAATAAAGCTACTATACTACCCAACATAAGGCTCCGGCTGTGTATGTTTATCAATTGTCTGCCCCGCGAAGCTTGGCGAAGCGGGGAGCTATGGGCGCTCGGTAATGTACTGATAATTAATCGCGGGGGACGGATTTGAACCGCCGATTTTCGGGTTATGAGCCCGACTAGCTACCAGGCTGCTACACCCCGCGAGTTTTTTTAATGCACCTGGAAGGATTTGAACCTCCGACTTAACGGCCCCGAACCGTACGCTCTACCACTGAGCTACAGGTGCAATAATTTATTAAAAAGCGGACAACCAGACTCGAACTGGTGACACCCATCTTACCAAGAAGGCGCTCTGGCCAACTGCCTGCTCGCCATCGCTTGCGCCCGCTTGCCATGTCTTGCATGTCGAGCAAGCTCAGGCGCTAGCGGGCGAGAGCTATGTCCGCTTTGTAGTGCAAAAAAAAGAGCTTTTGCTCATTTTATACTAATTTTAAACCAGCGTCAAGACGTGGCTAGGGATTTAGATATGCTTCAAAGGCCCCGTATTCGTTTGATATAATACCCTCATTTTGGAAATTAGCCGGGTCGATCCATTTAAAATGATCGTGCTCTGTACTCAAGACGATTTGATAATCTTGATCATCGGCTAATTCGCAAAGAAAAAAACAACGTATGATGTGCCATTTTTCATCACTGACCTCGTTGAATGATTCACTGACATATAAGGGCTGAATAATTTTTACTGTCGAACCGATTTCTTCCTTGACTTCCCGGGCAAAGCCGTCTTGCCACGGCTCCTCGTCACCAATGCGCCCACCAATGAGGCTATATTCACCAGCATGAGTATTAGTGGGATGAGTGGCTGATTCGCGTATGACCAGCACTTTATTATCTTTTACGATAAATGCTTTAGGGGCAAAAAAAAGTTTAGATAGCATAAGTTGGTTCCAGTTTAATATCAATATTTGCCCTTTCTACTTCTAAGGCAATTTCGCTTAGTGCTACGCTAATTTCATCGAGGGATGTAACTCTCACCAAGCGAGAGCGGTATTCTTTGGCATTGGGTAAACCTTTTACGTAGGCAAGCAGGTGTTTACGTATTTCCATAGAGCCACCTTTAGTGCCCTTGGAGGAGAATAGTAATTCTGCGTGTTTATTAATTAGTGGAATTTTATCGGTAAATTCTGGAGCCGGTTGATCGCTAAAAATCCAAGGATTACCTATGGCGGCCTGGCCGATCATAATACCGTCCAGGTTGTTTAGTTTATGGTAACCATCGTCTAGAGAGGTAATGCCCCCGTTACCTATGACTGGTATGTTTAGGGCCTCTTTGAGCCTATAAATAGGATCGAAATCAGCTGGGCAGCTATAGGGCTCGGAGTATGTGCGCCCATGTATAGTGATGAGATTAGCCCCGGCGTTTTCTATACCTTTACCAAAATCAATTAAATCATCAGCATTATCCCATCCCAGCCGGGTTTTTACTGATACGGGTAGGCTGGTAGATTTAACAACCGCCTCCACTAGTTGGAAAGCCAAATCATGGTGTTTACGTAGGGCTACTCCGTGTTCAGATTTTACAACTTTTTTAGAAGGGCAGCCCATATTTATATCTACTCCGGCAAATCTTTGCTCCTCGCAGTATTTAGCGGAAGTGGCGAATGATTCCGGGTCCTTCCCAAAAATTTGGGCAATGATTGGCTGTTCTTGCTGATTGTACCTAAATCGCTCTTTTACTTTTTTGGCATCATGGTGAATGCCGTCAGCGGAAGTAAATTCGGTAAATACAATTATGTCCGGATTTACAATTTTGCAGATATGCCGAAAAGAACTGTCCGTGTACCCATCCATGGGTGACAAGGCTATGATTGGCTTAGATATTTTATTCCAAAAATTCTTGTCCATGGAAAAAACCTATCATGGAAACATGGAGACGTCAATTTGTTTTGACTGATGATGGCGTTTTTGTTACTTTTTTCCAGAGGATGATAATGGCACCTAAAGATGTTATATAAGTGAGCAATTCTAACAGGCTAGGATTGCCATTATATCCTAGTAGCCCTTTAAAGAAACCGCCAATATATCCATTTTCATGAAGAAGAGGAAAGCTCCCATCAGCCAGTAGAGCTGGATTAATATTCCATAACTCAGGGATAAATATCGCTATATAACCCGCATTTTGTAGTTCATTTACTCCATGGGCAAACAACCCCGCGGCAAACAACATCAGAATTATTCCAGTGATGGTAAAAAAAGGTTTTATTTTAATCCGTAGGGAGCCAACGTAGATGCCGTAGCCGAGGATCAGAGCTATGAAAATACCAACTAGAGCGCCTATTAGGTTTTGGTCAGTAGATACCAAACTAGCCGCCTGAAGGAATAGAATTGTTTCAATTCCCTCACGTAGAATAGCGACGAGTACCAGTAGGTATATTCCTAATTCATGAGTTGCGGCGACATGTTGGGCGACGCTGGATTCGAGACTTTTGATAATATCTCGCCGGCGCATCATCCAGAATATAAGGGTGGTAATTAGCAGTGCCCCAACTATCATAGCAATTCCCTCAAATAATTCTTCAGCTTTCCCGCTGAATCCCCCAGCAAAACGGCTAAAAATAATTGCTCCAAACAGGCTTAGGCTTACTCCGCTAGCCACTCCTAGCCAAACAGTCTTCAGATATTTAGTTTGCTGGGTTCGCTGAAGATAGCCATAGATGATGCCAACAATTAGAGCTGCCTCTAAAGTTTCACGTAATGTGATAATAAAACTAGGGAACATACCTTTTTATAAGTTTTAAGAAAAACAGTCACACACATGACTGTTTTTATTTATGCCGCCGAGTAACAAATATCTGGTTACACAGCGGCTACAGTGAAGTATTGTAATCTTATATAATTTTGTGAATTTGAGATCATCATTGGTTGAAAATTAAATTATTTTTGGCCGACTGCTAGAATGTTTCCTTCGGTATCCTTGAACCAGGCAACTTTAGAATCACCCAGAGTGGCCACGCCATCTACAGTTTTGACCTGCTCGTTGTCATATTCCTCAAAGACTACACCTTTTTCTTTTAACTCTTTGACAGTTTCCTCTACATCAGGTACTTCGAAAGAAGCTACTGTATGATCTGCCTTGGTGGCACCTCGTAGATAAATATAAACTAAAGTTCCTGATCCTGCTTCGTATAGTTCTGATTCGGGAATATCGACACCCATTGGCTTGAGACCTAGAGTCTCTCCATAAAACTTTTTAGCACGATCTAGATCCACTACTGGGATAGTAACCTCTACTTTGGCATCGCCTAGCATATATTATAATCCTTTCTTAAATAAATACCTGGATTTCCATGGGTACCATGATTCCCAAGGGTATTAATAATAATGTATATCAATAATACAATATATAAAAAAACATGTAAAGCTACTACTAGTTACTTATCTACGACAACAGTTGAGTATCCAAGTATTCCACTATCAACTAATTTTTTTTGGGCGAAAGCTGCTTTGTTATTCCCCAATATTGTATCAGATACCAGGCCAAAAAACTGTTGTATTTTTAGCAAGGGTAAAGTTACCAGTCCGATCCAAAAAATTTGGGTTATATTCTTTTTTACTATCTTGACCCTATCAATAATTTCCACCTTTTTAAACATAACTTCATGAAGCACCTTGGTTATTTCATCTATCGACCACAATCCGTTTACTGCCCAACCATCATTAAAATCATTAAGCCATTTTTGCTCTCGGTTATTTCTTGGTTGGCGTAACAAATTAGCATCAGAAATAACCATCCGGCCTCCTGGTTTGAGGAGGCGATACATTTCTTGGAATAGTTTTTTTAAATCAGGATAAGCGTGACAAAAACTTTCGATGGCGAAAATTTTATCAAACGATTTAGTTGCGAATGATGTATGAAAAAAATTCATTTTATGAAAAGTGACCTGATCGGATACTTGGCGCTTGAGAGCATATTTTTTTGCTAATTTTACTTGGTTGCCCGACAAAGTAATACCTGTATATATAGCGCTTGTCTTTTTAGCCAGCCACATGGACACGCCACCTATACCACATCCGGCATCTAGAATTATGTCGTTGGGCTGTGGCTGGAGGATTTTTAAAATTTCCTTATGTTGGTTTTCTAATGCTTCTGATCTCGATTTTGTGTTTGGGTACCAAAAGCCATAATGGAATCCGAGGCTTTTTTCATCGGACCAATATTTTAGCAAGTATTTTGTTGATTGTTCGTAATATTGTTCTACTTTGTCCTGTTGATTCATGGCTTGATTATCTTAGCAGATTAGTGCCTATTACTCTAATATGATATAATAATAAAAAATCAACATTATGGATCGAAAGTGGATAGTTGCCAAAAAAATTACGGAGGAATTCAAGCATCAATTTCCGGAAATTAATCCGATTATCTTGCAGCTGTTCTACAACAGGGGATTAAAATCTCAAGAGGCCATTGACGAATTTACTAATCCAGATTATGGGCGAGATGTCCATGATCCTTTTTTATTTCGTGACATGAAAAAAGCAGTGGCCAGAATATTCAAAGCCATTGAGAATAAGGAATTAATAACTATCCACGGGGATTATGATGCTGACGGAGTTAGTGCTACTGTCATACTGGTGTCAATATTTAAAGCCTTGGACATGAAGGTGGATGTATACATTCCACATCGAATGTCCGAGGGGTATGGATTGAATAAAAATACCGTCGAAGAATTATCCAACAAAGGTACGAAATTAATTATTACTGTTGATTGTGGTATTAGCAACAAGGCTGAGGTTGAGCTAGCAACCAAGTTGGGTATAGATGTTATTATTACCGACCACCATGAGGAGCCACCAAAACTTCCTAGAGCTATTGCCCTGATTAATCCTAGTATGTCGGAGGAAAAATACCCGTTTAAAAAATTATCAGGAACCGGTGTGGCGTTTAAGCTAGCCCAGGCGATAGTCAAGCATGATGGCGGCAAGAAATTGAAGGAGGGAATCGAGAAATGGCTGCTAGATGTCGTAGCTATTGGCACCATTGCTGATATGGTTCCCTTGACTGGAGAAAATAGGACTTTAGTTAAATATGGATTAAAGGTATTACACAAAACACGCCGACGTGGCATTAGAGAATTGGTAAATACTACACATTTAAAATTGGAAACATTGGACAGTAATGGCGTAGCTTTTGGCATAGTACCCAGATTGAACGCCGCTGGCAGAGTAGACCATGCTAACACCGCCTATGAATTGCTCATGGTAGAGGGTGTCGAGGAGTCAAAAAAAGCAGCCGAGGGCTTAGAAAAAAATAATAAGCTGAGGCAAAAGATGACGGAAAAAATGGTGTATGAGTCAAAAAAACAGATTGGTGAGGTTGGAGAGCGAAAAATACTATTTGCCATGAAGGAGGAGTGGTCAGCTGGCCTGGTTGGTTTAGTGGCTGGCCGGTTATCGGATTTTTATAATCGCCCGGTGCTTATCATGGGAGTCAGAGAAGGGGAGGTTATCGGCTCGGGACGCTCCATACCAGCTTTTGATATTACGGCGGCACTTGTCAAATCCAGTGAATACCTTAACCGTTATGGAGGTCATGCGGCTGCTTGTGGATTTACTGTGAAGGCGGGTCAACTCGATCAATTTAAAGATAAAATGGCTGGATTAGCCGATCAGTTGATAAAGGATGATAATATGCAGCCACGTCTGCCAATTGATGGCGAGGCTAAGCTTAGTGATATTGGCTGGGATTTAGTAAAGCAGTTGGATGATTTTGAGCCATTTGGCATGGGTAATAGTCAGGTTTATTTTGTGACCTATGGCCTGGCAGTGGAGGATTTACAAAAAGTGGGTAACGACGGAAAGCATTTGCGTTTAATGGTCAAACAGGGTGAAGCTACCAAAAAGATTATTGCTTTTGGTTTTGGTAGAACCTGGGGCAATCAGCTGAAAATAGGAGATATGATTGATGCTGTCTATGAGGTGTCGGTCAATGAATGGAATGGTCGTCGTGAGCTGCAATTAAAGCTTGTTGATTTGAAATTAAGTGCCTAAAATAGCTGTATGAAGTATCAAAAGCTGGAAATATATACTGATGGAGGAGCCCGGGGAAATCCCGGACCAGCCGGTATTGGCGTGGTTATATGGCAGGGCCATGAGCTAGTGGGAACCTATTCCAAGTTTATTGGCCATGCCACTAATAATCAGGCGGAGTACCAGGCCATTGTTTACGCGCTGGAGCAAGCCAAAAGGTTAAAAGCCGAAGAGCTAGATTTTTATTTAGATAGTGAGTTGGTGGTTAATCAGCTAAGTCGGAAGTATAAAATAAAAGATGAAAATTTAGGAACGCTATTTGTAAAAGCCTGGAATCTAATGGTGGGTTTCAAGTCAGTCAATTTTAGTCACATACCTCGCTACAAAAATGTAGAAGCGGACAAGCTAGTTAATCAGGCCATTGATTTGAAAAAATAAAGTTATGATTTATAATATTTTACTCGGCTTAGGTCTGCTACTTTTTCTAGGTTTTGGCTTGGCTTGGTACATGTCATCAAAGGTAATTATAAAACCTAGAGAAATTCGTAAAGAAGATTGGCAGAAATATGCCCTTTGGCCCCAGGCCATAACTTTTTCTGCGTCTGACGGATTAAAGCTGGCTGGAGTTTTTATACAGGGTTCTAACGGAGTAACCATAATATTGCTTCATGGATACGGTCGTTCTAAGGAGCAACTATTGCCACAGGCTAAGTTTTTGAATAAAGCTGGTTATAATATTTTTATGTTTGATTTTCGTGGCTCGGGTGAAAGTGAAGGTAAGTATATTACATTTGGGCAGCGGGAGCAGCGTGATCTAGCAGGTGCCATAGACTATCTCAAAAGTAGGAAGGAGGTTAATATGGATAAGATTGGGTTACTCGGCTTTTCTATGGGTGGAGCAGTAGCCATAATGAAGTCTGGGGATTTGCCCCAAATAAAAGCTATATTAATATCATCGGTGTATGCTAATTTCAAAACCGTGATATGGCAAAGTTTCCAAAGGTATTTGAAGGGTATACCATTTTTCCCAATTGGCTATTTTACTCTTTGGGTGATCAAATATCGCACCGGTTGCTATTTGCCAACCATCAGCCCGATAAAATACATCCATAAACTAAAAGCCAGGCCACTAATGATAATTCATAGTGCCTATGATAAGCGGATTCCTATTGAACATGCGCTAGAATTTTTTAGGAAAGCGCCTTGGCTAAAAGAATTTTGGCTAGTTCGCAACGCCGAGCACGAAGATATATATACCATTACTAAAGACCAGTATGAAGAAAAAGTTTTAAATTTCTATAAAACGTACTTGAAGGAGTCATAGTCGATCGGGATAATCACTCATAATAGCATCTACTCCATAACTCTGGAGTTTTTTAATATACCTCGGTTGATTTACTACCCAGACCGTAACCTTAAATTTTAATTTTTTCAACCTTCGAATAAATTTTTTTGTGGCCAGATCTTTGTTCAGATTTATCCACTGTACCCCGGACTTACTTGCTCTATGAATTATTATTTTTTTTGTAACTGGCCAAAACAATTTACTAATAATAATAAATAAGCTCTGGCGAAAATCAGATTTGGTGGCATAGTAAACCAGCGCGCGCTGAACTGGCAGGCCTGATTTCTTTATTGTTTTTAGTACGGAGACGTAGTTTGACGAAATCATGTTTATTTCTTTGAGCTCGTTTTTTCTAAATAGTTGGATAACCATTTGGGCAGCCACTGGATTTTTTATTTCCACGTTTATCAAACATTTACCTTTGGTCAGATTAATTACTTCTTGTAGTAGCGGGATTTTTCATTTTCCTTAATGGTTAAGGAATCTAGTTCTGTAAATGTTTTTAATTTTACTTGTCCCTGTCCGTTGGTAGTTCGATCCACTGTTTCATCGTGAATGACAACTAGCTCCCCGGATTGGCAAAGGTGGACATCCAATTCTATCATGTCAGCATGTAAATCAATGGCTTTTTGAAAAGACACCATGGTATTTTCAGGCTCATAAGCAGAAGCTCCACGATGGGCAATTTTTGTCAGCGCAATCATATGCCCAGTATAACACAGTAAGTAATATACATTGACAAAGTTGGGAGTTTTCGCTATGATATTATCTGCCTGAATAAACTGGATGATTGCCCCCACTAGCGGGGGAGGAAAGTCCGAACACCCCCCTTCACCTTTGTAGGTTTTAGAAATGTATAAAGGTGAAGGGGAAGTGGATAGTCGCGAAATGCGACCAGGAACAGCTTTTAAAAGGTCTATAGTCTTTTAAGGGGTGTCACCTCGGGATTAGTGTCACAGAGACAATACCGCCGATGGGTCGCCTTAGGCGGCCACAGGCAAGGGTGAAAAGAGGTGAGGTAAGAGCTCACAGATTGGTCGGGCGATCGATCAATGTGAAAAACCCTATCCGGTGCAAGACCAAGTAGTCTCCGCTAATATAGTGGAGAGGGTTGGTCGCTCGATTTCGATGGTAACGTCGGAACCAGATAGATAATCATCGTCCGCTTTTTGCGGATACAGGATTCGGCTTATAGGTTTATTTAGGCATTTAGATCACTAATTACGTATTGGAAGAATTTCTAACTTGAGATGAAAAAATCAGAATTGTTATTTAGTGCAATTTTAATACCCGTGGATTATTTTATGGTTTTCTTAGCGGGTATTTTTGCATACAATCTAAGATTTTTTTCTTATTTTACGGAGATCCGCCCCGTCTTTTATGAAATAGTATTTCAGCAGTACATTAAAGTAATTTTTTTCGTAGCTGCAATTTTCGTCATCATCTTTGCTATTGCCGGACTATACGCCATCAGAAATACCAGAAGGGTGCTGGATGAGATGACAAGTGTTTTTATAGCTAGTACGGCGGCTTTTGCTGTAGTTATCATAATTATTTTCTTTCAGAGAGAATTATTTTCATCGAGATTCATAGTTTTGACTGGATGGGTTTTAGCCATTGCCATGGTTATGTTCGGGCGGTTGTTGGTGCGAGGAATTCAGCGAGCTTTATTAAAAAAAGGGATTGGTCTGCATAATGTAATAATAATTGGTAGTGATAATACGGCGGAAAGTATCGTGAAGCAGATGTATAAACGTCCTCAAATGGGATATCGAATTGTCGAGCGTATTAGTAATTTTGATGAGGACGCTCAATTAAAAGTTAACGGCAAGCTAAAGGAGTCGGCTATCGATGAGATTATTCTGGCTGACACCAGTCTGCCCAAGGAGCAGATATTAGCGATTAGAGATTTTTGCAATGATAATCATATTATTTACAAATACGTTACTGATCTCTTTGAGATACAACCAGCTCATATAGAAATTAATACCATAGCTGATATACCTATTATAGAAGTTAAGCGCACTAAACTTGACGGTTGGGGAAAAATTGCTAAGCGGTTATTCGATACGGTTTTTGCTCTGATTGGTATGGTGGTTCTATCGCCATTGTTTCTGCTAGTTTCTGTATTAATTATCATTGATTCACAAGGAGGAGTTTTTGCCAAATTAAAAAGGGTAGGAGTTAAGGGAAATTCTTTCAAGCTATATAAATTCAGGTCAATGGTCCGTAATGCAGAACATCTAAAGCAGGATTTAGTGGGAATGAATGAGCGGACTGATGGGCCACTATTTAAAATAAAAAATGACCCACGAATTACTCGCCTAGGAAGATTCTTACGCAAAACAAGCTTGGATGAATTACCTCAGCTCATAAATGTCATAAGAGGAGAGATGAGTCTGGTGGGACCACGACCACACGAGCCTGAAGAAGTTCAGAGATACAATCGCTGGCAAAAAAAGCTTTTGGCTATCAAGCCAGGGATGACCGGCTTAGCTCAAATATCAGGCCGGTCGGATTTGAATTTTGAAGATGAGGCCAAGCTTGATATTTATTACATAGAAAATTGGTCCCCAAAACTAGATATACAAATTTTTATTAAGACTCCCTGGGTGGTTATTACAGGAAAATCTGCCAGCTAAACAATATGAAAGTAGGATTAGTACACGACCATTTGAATCAGCTGGGGGGAGCTGAAAGAGTATTAAAAACTTTTTGTGAGATGTATCCTGAATCGCCGGTATATACTCTGATTTATGACGAAAAAAATACTCATCAATTATTCAGAGATTATAAAATTATTGAGTCGTTTATTGCCAAGTTTCCGCTGGCCAGGAAAAAATTTCGTTGGTATCTACCCATGATGGTTCCGGCCACTGAGAGCTATGACTTATCCGGCTACGACGTAATACTCTCGGACAGTTCGGGCTTAGCTAAAGGAGTTATAACTCCACCAAAAACACTTCACGTTTGCTATTGCCACACCCCCACTAGATACCTGTGGAGCGACCACAACGAAATAATTGATAAATTAGAACGTAATTGGCTGGTAGGGCGTCTCTCGCTGATGTATCGAAGTTATCTACGAGTTTGGGACAGGCTAGCCGCGGACCGGGTTGATCGCTTTATAGCTAATTCTCAGTTTGTCGCCAGGCGGATAAAGAAATATTACCATCGGGACAGCGTAGTTATTAATCCGCCGGTTAAAACTGATAATTTCAAAATCAGTGATGATATTGGTGATTATTATCTGATAATTTCCAGGCTGAGGCCGTACAAAAAAGTTGATGTGGCCATTGAGGCTTTCAACAAGCTCGGCTTGCCCCTTTATGTTATTGGTGAAGGGGAGGAAAAAGAGAAGCTACGCGCTATGGCTGGACCGGGCATCAAATTTTTAGGGTATGTTTCCGAAGAGAAAAAGCGAAAATATCTATCTCGATGTAAGGCTTTTATACATCCCCAAGAGGAAGATTTTGGCATAACACCAGTAGAATCCATGGCCTCCGGACGACCCGTCATAGCGTATGGTGCGGGCGGTGCGCTGGAAACCGTGGTGCCAAATAAGACAGGTATTTTATTTGATGAGCAGTCTTGGGAGGCCTTGGCGGATGCAGTGATTCATTTTAAGTCGGATGAGTTTAATCCTGAAGAAATTAAGGCCTATACCCGGAAATTTGACGTAGAGGAGTTTAAAAAACGCATTAATTCATTTGTGGAACATGCTTGGCAAGATTTTAAATATCGGTAATACTATACGCATATCCACGAAATAACAGTTGCCAATATGAATAATTCTAGTATTCTAGTAAAATTTAAATGGTTGATTATTTTGGTTACCTTGGCTGGACTAGTGGGATCATTGATTTTTGTTTATTTGAAACCGGCATATTATGATACTTCTATAGCTTTTTCTATTAATAGAACCATCATCCAGGATACGGAAGAGTACCAGTATGATGGTTATTACGCTATTCAGGCGGCGGATCTTTTTTCTCAAACAGTAATGAGCTGGTTTCTCACTCCTTCAGTACTTTTAGAAATATACGAGAAAGCTGGTATTGATCCCGAAATTTCTTCAATTGAAGAAATTACCTCACGTTTTAAGGCCAGGAAATACTCTCCTCAAAACATAGTGGTTCGCTATAAAGAGAGAGACTCGGAGACGGCTACGAAGATTGCTACGGCCATTATTTCGGTTATTGAGCATCGGGGGAGCTTGGCCAATCAGACTATAGATGAACAATCACTGTTTGAAGTCAAAGGGGCCACGCCAGTTATTGTTAAACGAACCCCGGTTATTTGGCTGGTTGGTTTGATTGGATTAATATCTGGTTTTGTACTTAGCACGGTAGCAGCCTACAGTATAGAATATTTGCGGAGTAGCGGATCACGCCGCAATGATGAAGCGTAAAAAATCATGCGCATTGCTATTGATATACGTTCTCTGATTGAGCCATTTCCCTCCGGTATAAGTGAATACACAAAGCAAATAACCAGGGCTCTGCTGGAAGCTGATTCTCAAAATGAGTATCATCTTTTTATTAACTTGGCATCAAAAGTACCAGATAGTGTTAAATTATTAGCCAGCCAAGATAATGTTTATTTAAGAGAGTGGCACTATCCTAATAAATTATTTAATGCTGCTCTATTCCTGGCTCAGCAGCCTAAACTAGACCGCCTAATAGGAGGGCAAGTAGATTTGTTTTTTTTGCCAAATATTAATTTTGTGGCTATATCATCCGACTGCCCGATAGTCCTAACTATCCATGACATTTCATTCAGATATAATTCTTTTTACAGTGCCAGGGGTAAATTCTGGCATCGGGTAGTTGTGCCTCAACGTTTGATACAGCAAGCCAGTAAAATAATTACTGTATCGGCCAGTACCAAGCAGGATGTTTTAAATCATTATGATGTGCCGGCTGAACGGATTCAGGTAATTCATCATGGTGTTGATCATGATCGTTTTAATAATATAGATGAGACGAAGTCGGATGCTGCTTTGAATAAATATGGCATTGTGGGTAAATATGTATTATATTTTGGGACTGTCGAATCAAGAAAAAATATTTCTGGATTGATTGAGGCATGGCAGATAGTTCAAAAAAAGTATAATACCGATCATCAGCTGGTCATAGCCGGCAGAATAGTGGACCAATCTTTAGCTCGACGCTGGCCGTCAGTCAGGTTTATCGGGTACGTCGATGAAGATGCTAAGCCACACATTTTTCAAAAGGCTACCGTTCTCGTATACCCATCCTATTTTGAAGGTTTTGGCCTGCCGGTGTTAGAGGCCATGGCGACAGGCTTACCAGTAATCTCCAGTTTTTCGACCTCCTTGTCGGAAATTGCAGGTGATGCGGCCTTATTGGTAGACCCCTATAATAGCGAGGAGCTGGCCTTGGCTATCGCCAACGTTCTCAATGATGTTACCTTACGGGAAAAAATGATTACCAAGGGTAAGGATTATTCAAAGAAATTTACTTGGGCTAATACGGCTAAGCAGACTCTAAACCTTTTTAAATCATTAGAATAATTATGAGAATAGGTATTGATGCCAGATTTTATGGGACCTATGGTAAAGGCCTAGGCCGCTACACACAAAAGCTAATTGAGAATTTAGAGAAGGTTGATGACCAGAATGAGTATGTAATCTTTTTACGCAAAGAAAACTGGGAGGACTACCAGCCAATCAATAGTCGTTTTACTAAAGTTTTGGCCGATTATCGCTGGTATACAATCGTGGAACAGTTTTTTATGCCGATCGTTATTTGGCGTCACCGAGTGGATATTATGCACTTCACGCATTTCAACGTGCCCTTTTTATATTTTGGTAAATTTGTGGTTACTATTCACGATTTGATTTTGATAAAATATCCGACCGCCAGGGCAACTACCCTAGGCCCACTTTTTTATCGTATTAAACACGCGGCTTACATGTTGATTATACGTAGCGCTATTTGGAGAGCCAAAAAGATTATTGCTGTATCTGAATATACAAAAAAAGAGATTTTAAAATATTTCAGAACGTCACCTGAAAAGATATTAGTAACATATGAAGCAGTCGATGATCCCATAAAAGTAGCAGAAGATAAAAATATTATAAGAAAATATTCCATTAAATCTCCTTACCTACTGTATGTCGGCAATGCTTACCCTCATAAAAATATCGATGGCTTGCTGGCCGCGTTTAAGAGAATCATTAAAATAAAGCCCAACTTAAATTTAGTGCTAGTCGGTAAGGATGATTATTTTTTCCGTCGTCTAAAACAAACAGTACGACGGCAAGAGATGAATCGCGAGGTAATTTTTACTGGTTTTGTGACTGATTCTGATTTACCGTCACTATACCATCATGCGGAACTATACATTTTCCCCTCATTCTGTGAGGGGTTTGGCCTACCCGCACTAGAGGCGTGTTCATACGGATTGCCTGTGGTGGCCAGCGACAATTCTAGCTTACCAGAGATTTTGGACAAGGCGGCTGTATATTTTGATCCGCATCAGGAAGATGACATTTACGATAAGGTGGTCAGCGTATTAGATGACAAAAGTTTACAAGATAGATTAATCAAGAACGGCTATGATCGGGTAAGATTCTTTAGCTGGATTAAGATGGCCGAATTGACATTGAAGCTTTATAAATCCTAGAATAGTTGTATAATAGTATTACACAAAATCGGAGAAAATATGAGAATTAACAGAGGTAATGGTCAAAAAAAGAATTCGTCACCATCTAGTATCCAGTCTAGTAATGTTGGCATTCCTAGGGACAATATTATTGATCTAAAAAAAATACAAGACGACAGGGATAAAATTAAGGAGAATCGGAAAGCAACAATCGTAAAAAATTATTGGCCTAGAATAAAAATTAAATCGAAATCGATACTATCATTTAATTTTCCTTTTCCAGTGAGAAAAATGAAGGAGAAGGTAGTTGTTTCAAAAAAACCCCAACCGACGATTAGCCCGAGAGAAGAGTTACTTGATAATCCGTCGGAGAAAATTGAGTACGATCAGTTTCAATTATCTGGTGGTTGGTACAAAAAACTGTTGATATTCGCTTCAGCCTGCTTCATCATTGTATTACCTGTTTATCTGATAAGTTTTTATGAAAGAGCCTCCGCTGCCAAGGGTTCGGTTTTGGGCATATCTTCCTTGGCCTATGCAAGTTTACAAGACGCAGGATCATTAGTAGCTAATTCGGAGTACGATTTAGCTGCACAAAATTTTAGCAAAGCCAGTGAGGATTTTTTGATGGCTCAGCAGCAGCTAAATGATGCGGGTGGCCTGGTGCTTGATATCGCTTCAATTGTTCCGGGGCAGGCAAAAAGTGCCCAGTATTTATTATCGGCAGGGGAAAAATTAAGCCGGGCCGGCGCTATCGTCACGAATTTGATTGGCAGCATTGATTCATTCAACGTTAATCCTCTCGAGCAATCCTCCTCGTCACTGACTGAATTCTTGGATTTGATTAATAATGAGTTACTCCCTGTAAAAAATGTTATTGAGGGCGCGGCTGATGATTTAGATAAGGTTAGAATTAGTGATGTCCCAGAAGAATTCCAGCCTGCCATTGAGAAAGTAAAAAGTAGCATTCCTTTGCTACGAGATTCGTTTGATAATTTATCCTCGTTGACGGAGGTCATGTTACATATGCTAGGCAAGGAGCAGCCTCAGAGATTCTTGTTTATTTTCCAAAACACCAGAGAATTAAGGCCTACTGGCGGTTTCATTGGCTCGATTGCCTTGGTTGATATGTATCAGGGCAGAGTAGAGAATTTAGAAGTTCCAGGTGGAGGAGTATATGATGTAGCTGGTCAGCTAAAAGATAAGATAATATCTCCCAAGCCGCTCTGGTTAGTCAATCCTCACTGGAATATCCAGGATAGTAATTGGTTCGTAGATTTTCCGACTTCAGCGCGAAAAATCATTTGGTTTTATGAGCGTACCGGCGGTACTACGGTTGATGGAATAATTTCCTTAACGCCCGCAGTGATAGAGGATCTGCTCAATGCCACTGGATCGATTGATATGACTGAGGACTACGGTGTAGTAGTAGATAGTGGAAATTTTGTACGGCAGGCCCAGTTATGGGCGGAGGTGGAATATGACCGTGATGAAAACCAGCCGAAGAAATTTATCGGCGACCTGCTGCCTAAATTGCTAGATCAGGTATTTCAAACTGACGCGGATAATTTGTTGAATGTTTTAGATGTGTTCAGCAGGTCATTACGTCAAAAGGAATTTTTGATGTATTTTTCCGATGAATCTGTCCAAAATAAAGTGACCCAGCTGGGATGGGATGGCAGTGTCAAAACTAGCACTCGGGATTATCTTTACGTGGTGAACACAAATATTGCTGGCGGCAAGACTGATCACGTTATTGACCAGCTAATAGAGCACGATGCAGCTATCCAGCCAGACGGCTCAATAATAAATACCGTCACTATTACGAGGTCACATACTGGCAGTTCTTTAGATAGATGGGAGCAGCAAGCTAATGTTTCTTATTTAAGATTTTATGTCCCCCAGGGTAGTACCTTGATAGCAGCCACTGGTTTTACCCGGATACCTTCATTCCGATATCAATTGCCTGATGCTGATGCAGTTATTGATGACGATTTATCTAGGGTTGAAGCAGGCTCAATTATAGATGAGCAGAGCGGCACACGCCTGACTACTGAATTTGGTAAAACTGTGTTTGGTAATTGGCTTAGTGTAGAACCGGGGGAAGTTAAGAAGGTGACTATCAAGTATCGTCTGCCATTCCAATTGGATACAGGGGGTTTATTTAGCAGAACTGATACCTATAGTTTGTTGATTCAAAAGCAGCCAGGCAGTATCAATAATTTTTTTAGTAGTAGCGTAACCATACCTGCAGACTATGACTTACAATGGGTTCAGCCCGGCATTGAGGTTACTAATAGTGGTGTTCGATTAATTTCAGATTTAACTGGTGATATTTTTTACGGGATATTATTAAAGTAGTTTTAGACTCTGTTGGGGCAAGATAGTAGCTACAGAGGTATTTTTTAGTATTTAATTTTGGCTAAGACAAGAGAAAATTATACCACATGTGGATATCTAGTCTTGACAGGGAAACCAGGTAGGTATATGATTGCTTGTTAAACTGTTGTTTTATAAAACAATATATCAAAACTCTTTGAGGAGAGAGTCGTTAAAAAAGCAGATGCTTTTTGATGGGAATAATATATCTATAAGATGTATTATTTGCAACCAACAATAACTCAAACAAAAAACGAGCTCTCCAAAAAAATAAGGACTGCTCGTTTTTTGATGAAGGAAAAGGAGGGCTAGATAACGGGTATCATTATGAGATAGTATGGTGTTGGTTTCGACTGACATATCACTGTCTCTGGTATCTGACACGTTGGGTTGTTCGCAACCAAAGGCGTGTCGCTAGCATCCTTCTCTTTCGTTGAAAAATATGTCCCAACTCTGCTCATATTCCTGATGGAGTATGTGGAGCCAACGTGGCAAGGATAGCCAACGTGAAAAAAATCGTCATGGAAGTGATGGTCGTAAAAAGCCAGTTGGGGCACCAAATGTTCATTACAACGATAACCAGTATCAACCAGAGGAGGATTAAGTGAATAAAGTCACTAATCCAAGTACTGAAGAGTTACCACTTGCTGCAACTGAAACGGAAGCCAATAATGTTATTGGCACACTGATCGCTAGCATTGTGCTAGCACTTTCTGCAGACTTGGGTAACTAAGGCATCTTGTAAATTTAACGGATGCCACGGGCGAGGGATAATATGATAACACTCTTTTATCTCTCGCCCCTCTTTTCCAGCGTCTAACGGCTTAATGTCATTAGATGCTGAAAAAGAGAAACAAAACGCCAACGTTCTTTACAAGTGAGGTACCAAAAATGAAGCAGATTATTCTAATGATGTGCATGTTGTGCACTTTGAGTATTATGGTTGGCTGCGGTTCAGCTGATTCGTCAGACGATATCATGTCCGAACAACGGTCAATCCAGCAAGCTGCGATTGAGAAGGGAAAAGTTGTCATCGCTGCGGTTCACGTCTATGTAGACTGGTACGGCAAGATGCCAAGGTCGATTGCTGCGTTGGACACGATTCCCAACTATAAGTTCGATGTTCCGACGGATAGTGTTTATACGTTTAAAGTCAAGAACGCGAGCTATTATAATTTGTTGTTTGGCCCTTTTAATCAGTATGTAGTTGAATTACGTGGCAATCTGGACGGTGATCCGGCCGAGGATATTATACATATTCTGTATGGTTGGGATCCACCAAGGGATGTTAAATTCTCTTTCAGTGACTTAAAGGCCTTTAACTAGGTCAGATATACTCACAGATATTTAGTGGCGAGTGAATATTCAAAACATTCCTCGCCCCTCTTTTCCAGCGTCTAACGGCTTAATGTCATTAGATGCTGAAAAAGAGAAATAATTGCACATTGTAAACAATTCTATTTGAAAGGAGTACGTGATGAAAAAAATGTTACGTAGCTTTTTGATCATCGTTGTACTGGTTGTGGCGCAGGTCATTGCTTCGGAGATCCTGGGCAAACCGGGATGGACTGATTATATGGCCTTAGGTTTTGCCGTTGCAATATACGAGTTCTTTATTGTTAAGGAGAATTGATAATAGCTTCGCGATTATATAAGTATGAGACATGGAGTTTTAATTTCTTGTCTCATACCTCTTTTCCAGCGAATGTGAGTTCCTTCGTCCATCCGGACTCAGGATATCGCCCATAGGGCTCAAGTTTGCTGAAAAAGAGAATAATTGTACATTACATTGCAATTACAGAAATGGGGGGAGATGAGGCGGATACGTTTGACATTCGTTTAGCTCGGTGCGAACTGAGCCAGATAAGAATGTTTGTATCCGGTACGCTATTTAGCTTAGCTCAGATAAAGTGTACTACTCACCTCCATTTCTGTGGTTGGAAATAATTGAACATTGAAATAAAAAAAGAGAGGTGTCATATGGCTAACACAGAAGGACTGGCGTTCATGGTTTTTTTCGTGAACGGTAGTATACTGGTAGGCTTTGTATTAATGCTAAGCCGATTACAGAGAGTGCAGTCGTGGTGGAAAAGACAATCTGAAAAAACCGGATATATCTACGGTTTGGCGTTATTGTTCTTTCATTGGGCAATTCTGCCAATACAGGATGTGGGTGATGGTCTCAGTTTTTTTGACCCTGAGAGTACTTATCTCACTTGGTGGATATACTACTGGACAGACTGGGGTATGCGCGCTGGATACTTGCTGGTCAACTTGCTCGTTTATGCCTTCATGGTGGTACTCGGCGGAGTTTGGATAATACATTTTATCAAAAATCTTGGGGGATTTGTGGTCGGTCTCTATGTCGTGTTTGTCATGCCATTTATCTATTTTATAAGTATTTGGTGGATTTCTTTACCGTACCGCATCTGACGATCTCCAATTCACAAAGGAGAGAGGCAAATGAATAGTAATATTGTCATCTGACGATAAAACTTTCTGCCTCTCTCCTCCACTTTTGAATGTATTAGCAAGTCTAGTAAATTCAAAAGTGAGTATTATATTTCTTGACAAATGAATATTGTTTTTCTACGATTAGTTTGCTAACTAATTCTATTTATAGGTTAGCTACAGAAAGCTGTCGACTATTGCGTGGCGGTAGTTTAATTTACTTGAATAGAAAAATCTCTCTCCTCATGTTCTAAAGTTATTTAGAACACCTTCTATTCAATAATCTAAACTTTCCGTCCTAGCCGGCAGCTTTTTGGTCTCTATTACACTTGCTTTTTAGCGAAAAAGTTGTTATAATCTCACTATTCTATTATGATTCCAAAAATTTGGCGCAAGTTAACCACCACCTTAGCTGGTGGTGCAATTATAGTAGCGTCTGCTTCTGTTACTAGCCGACTGCTTGGTTTAGTTAGAGATAGACTACTAGCTACAAAATTTGGCGCAGGGGATACGCTTGATATATACTACGCTGCTTTTAGAATTCCCGATTTAGTTTTCAATGTATTGGTACTGGGGGCATTGTCAGCAGCTTTTATTCCCATTTTTGTCCAATATATAGAGAGCGCCAGAGAAGATCCTGAGAAGAAGGCAGACGTTTGGTACTTAGTTAATTCTTTATTAAATATACTTTTAATAGGTTTAGTTATTTTTGGAGCCTTATTTTTTATTTTTGCCCCTCAGATTGTTCCGTTGATCGCGCCTGGATTTGAGGCTGCTAAGCAAGCCATGGTAGTCAGTATGACTAGAATCATGCTAGCCTCAATAATATTCTTTGGGATTAGTAATGTATTGACTGGAGTGCTAAATTCTTTTAAACGGTACGCAAATTTCGCTTTTGCGCCTGTTTTTTATAATGTCGGCATTATTATTGGCATCGTTTTTTTAGTACCGGTGTATGGTGTTTATGGCCTAGCTTATGGTGTAGTACTGGGTTCACTTTTGCATTTAGCCATACAAATACCAGGTGTTTTGAGACTTGGTTACCGCTATCAGCTGATTGCTGATCCCCGGCATCGTGGGGTGCGGACTATCGGACGATTGATGCTGCCCCGTACGTTTGGATTGGCGGTAAGCCAAATAGATCAGCTGGTTAGTGTTATTATTGCCTCGACGCTGGCTGTAGGATCAGTCGCGGTATTTAATTTTGCTAATAATCTCCAGTATTTCCCGATTAGTGTTTTTGGCGTTTCCTTAGCCATCGCTTCATTCCCATTTATCAGCGAGGCTTCGGCGAAAAAAGATAAGGAATTGTTTGTGGTGCATTTTTCCACCACTTTCAGGAGAATTTTATTTTTAGTGATACCCATATCCGTTTTAATCCTTCTTTTACGTGCCCAGATAGTCCGAGTCGTTTTGGGGGCAGGGGCTTTTGACTGGACCGATACCATATTGACCGCTCAAACGCTGGGCTTCTTCTCGTTATCTCTGTTCGCCCAGGCGGTTATTCCTCTATTAGCTAGGTCTTTTTATGCCTGGCAGGATACGAAGACGCCGGTCAAGGTTGCTATCGTGGCGGTAGCTATTAATATAATTGGGGCTATTTTACTGGTGCCGAATATGGGGGTAATAGGCCTGGGCTTAGCATTCTCCATCGCGGGATTTATTCATATGTTATTACTTTTGATACTATTACGCCGAAAAATAGGCTACCTTGATGATAAGAAGATTGTCCTCTCCATCGTAAAAATAGTACTTATCTCAGCCATGATGGGAGCGGTGGTCACTGCTGCCAAATACGTTTTATCCCTGGGAGTGAATATGCAGAGCTTCGTAGGTATTTTCATCCAGGGAGTGGGGGCGGGGATTATAGGCATTGTTTTTTATTTAATCCTGGCTCATATTTTTAAATGTGATGAGATAAAAATAATTTCAGATTGGTACAGAAAGGCCAAGCGCCAGTTTGCTAACGGGGAAAATGGTAGCGATATAAATTATGAATAATAATATCCGAAATTTTTGCATAATAGCCCATATTGACCACGGCAAATCCACACTGGCCGATAGGTTTTTAGAGATTACGGGCACTGTCAGTAAGAGGGAAATGAAAGATCAAATGTTGGATCAAATGGATCTAGAACGGGAACGAGGCATCACCATCAAGCTACAACCAGTGCGTATGGAGTTTAGAGGTAAAATTCTAAATCTAATCGATACGCCCGGACACGTAGATTTCACCTATGAGGTGTCTCGATCTTTAGCGGCAGTGGAGGGAGTCATTCTGTTAGTTGACGCGACTCAGGGCATCGAGGCTCAAACTCTGGCTAATTTATATTTGGCTATTGACCAGGATTTAACTATTATCCCGGTAATAAATAAAATTGATTTACCAAACGCTGACATTGAGCGTGTTCGTAAGGACCTTGTCAATTTGATCGGATGTCAGGCTGAAGAGGTGCTTACCGTTTCTGCCAAGACGGGTGATGGGGTTGAAGGGATTCTCCAGGCTGTTATTGATAGAGTGCCAGTACCAAAGGGTAGCGTGGATGATCCTACTCAGTTTTTAATTTTTGATTCTTTATTCGATGAATATAAGGGAGTAATAGTATATGGCCGAGTATTTAGTGGAAAGATCAGTAAAGGTGATCGGATATTATTAATGGCCAGTAAAAAAGAGGCCGAGTGCTTGGATGTTGGCTACTTTAAACCAAAATTAGTTTCGTCAAGCGAGTTGAAGGCCGGGGACATAGGGTATATCGTTTCCGGACTAAAAGATGTTCAGCATTCACGAGTTGGTGATACCATTACTGTCGCCAACAATCCATCCCTGGAGGCTCTGCACGGGTATCAGGAATTAAAACCCATGGTCTTTGCTGGTATTTTTTGCAAGGAAGGTGATGACTATGCACGCCTGAGGGAGGGGATTAATAAGATTGCCTTAAGTGATGCCTCTTTAACTTTTGAGCCCGATCACTCAGATGCGCTGGGATTTGGTTTTAGCTGTGGTTTTTTGGGATTGCTTCATTTGGATATATTCCAAGAGCGTTTAGCCCGTGAACATAATTTAAAAATAGTTGTAACTGCACCTTCCGTCGGTTACCGAGTTGTTTACAATGATAATGGTTTTCGGGCCATGCAAAAGAGGGACAAGAGCTTTAACGCCAAACAAGCCATAGTGACCAGCCCTTTGAAGCTACCTGACGCCAGCCATTTGGAGTCTATTCAGGAGCCCTGGATGTTAGTTGATATTGTGACACCGGCAGAATATATTGGCAGTATCATGTCTTTGGTTAAGGAAAAAAGAGGGGTATATATTGATACCGAATATATTGATAGTGCCAAAGCTATCCTTCATTACCAAGTTCCCTTAGCTAGTATATTAATTGAATTTTATGATAAACTAAAGAGTGTTTCCTCTGGATATGCTTCCATGAATTATACTTTTTTAGAGTATAGAGTTTGCTCAATACAGAAGCTGGATATAATAGTGGCCGGTGAAATTGTCGAGGCTTTAGCTAGTATTGTAAATAAAGACGAGGCCTACCGAGCCGGCAGGAAGGTTGTAGATAATCTAAAAGATATATTGCCGCGTCAACAGTTCGAGGTAAAAATTCAAGCGGCAGTAGGGGGGACTATCATTGCTGCCTCACGCATTCCACCAATGCGCAAAGACGTTACGGCTAATTTGTATGGAGGTGATGTCACGCGCAAGAAGAAGCTTCTTTCTAAGCAAAAAAAAGGAAAAAAGCGCCTGAAATCCATGGGCAAGGTTGATATTCCCCAGGAGGCATTCTTGGCCATATTAAAACGTTAGAAGCCTGTACGCCCGCCAGTCAGGGCTGGCAACACAGAGAAGAATACCATGCTAATTATACCAAATATCACAATGACCAGCCAAATATATCGAATTACTTTTTTCTTTTTCATAAGCTATTCATTATATGTTTGAAAATAAATTAAGGAAAATGCTGAAAGCTGAGGAATCAGTGGTGTTAATTGTCCGAAAGTACCCCTTGGTTTTTTTCTGGCCAATTACATTTAGTGCCTTATTTATTATAGCACCCTTTTTCTTTTTATTGCCACTTTTTCAGATGGGGACGCTGGGTATAATAATTTTTTTCGTAACCCTTTTAGTAGGTTTTTTCTTATCCGCCAGAGCTTTAGTAGTTTATTCATTCAACACCTTCATCATTACCGAGCAGAGAATTATAGACGTTGATCAGAAGGGGCTATTTGACAGGACAGTTTCCGAAACTACCTATGATAAAATACAAGATGTTAGCACCAGAGTCAAGGGCTTAATGCAGACTGCTCTACATTTTGGTAGTGTTATTATTCAAACTGCTGGTACCCAAGCAAATATTGAATTACATGGTGTCAAAGATCCGGAAATGATACAGCAAAGCATTATTGAAATTCAAAGAGAATTTGGACAGCATAATGCCATTACTTCAAAAGACGTGGCGGAGATCATTGAGGCTGTTAAAGATGCAGCTCACAAAAAAAAGAGTGCGATAGATGATGAATAATTTTTATGCTATTTATATTCAATAAAATATTACCGTATTTGAGTGGCGTATTAGTGGGGATCACTTTTGAAATATGGTCTATACGCCCCGAATTGACTTACTATATTGGTCCGGTGTTAGCCTTGATTATTATTTCCTCCATTTGGATGCTTACTGGAAGACGTATTTTTAGAAAAACTTTTTGGAATTTTCTGTCTACCCCTTTGCTCCATATTGTGAGCAGTTTTGTTTTCTTTTTGCTTATTGATAACTTGGTAATCAGGCAATTATTCATCATTGGTACTGCCATTCTGGTAGCCTTGACGCTTTATAATATTTTTTCATTTTTACATCAAACTGAAAGGTACCAACCCTATGCTTTAGAGAATATTTATAGTTATGTGAATTTAATATCACTGTATCTGTTTTATGTTAGCTTCTATGGTATCACCATCCTTTTGGGATGGCCGTTTTGGTTTTTCCTTCCCCTTATTTTTTTCCTGACATCTTTTTTGTTTATGCGTACCCTCTGGTCCTTCAAGATTCCCTGGCAGAAAAGTAAGCTATTTATTGCTATAATAGGATTGGTGCTGGTAGAAGCCTCCTATATTATTTATTCTCTGCCAACCAGTTACGTTTTTAATGCCCTGCTTTTAATAGTCATATACTATGTAATGATGAATATAATAAAGGATCACCTGAAAGGGATTATTAGTACCGCTAATGTAAAAAAATATATATTAATAAGTTTAGTGGTAGTTACCACAGCGGTGGCTACCACTAAATGGACATAAAATATGAAACCAAGAATTAGTCCAACATCACCTAAGGTAAAAAAAAAGAATAACCATGATATAGATGACCTATATCATGATAGTTTCCAAACAATTGAAAGGCCAGCAAAAAATAGATCAGCTAGCACCGTAGTTATTTTGATCCTGGCTATGGTGGTCAGTTTTATTTCAGGTTTTATTGGTCAATTTGTTCTATTAACATATGGCTCCGAAATCCCTGTTATCAATAAGTTTAACCTGTTTGAGCCTCCGGATTCGTCAGCTCTGGTACTAGCTAGGCTAGGGAAGGATCAGGCGTTATCAGCACCCGAGGTGGAGACTTTAGCTAATGAATTGTCAGCTACTGTTGTGCAAGTATTTGAGAAAAAAAATCCATCAGAAATTAATGGACAATTCTATTTGTCAGATGATCGATTAGGTGATGGATTTATATTGACTAATGATGGGTATTTAGTAACTAATATCGATTTTATAAATCCGGACTCTGCCTTGGTTGTCATGACTCATGATGGAGAAGTATATGATGTGGAAAGTGTAGTGTTGGATAGCGCCACTAAGTTTGCCTTCCTGAAAATAAAAGCTAGTGGACTAGAAACTGTCGGAATCACTGATATAAAAGACGTTTATAGCAGCGAAGATGTATTGTCCATACGACAACATGGTATAAATAATAGGCCAGCTGCCATGAGAATTCAGGTGGTCAATCCACGATTTCAACCGAACAGAAATATTGATGATATGGTTAGAGTTACTGAATCATATGCTAGCTCTGTATTACTAAGTAAGGTAACTGATCCCAGTATGCTAAGAACCATCGTATTTACTCTTGATCGGAAAGCCCTTGGCATTCTAGACAATAGAGGCAGCCAATCCCTAGTCTTGCCTTTTACCTATATTATTCCGATTCTCGAGCAAGTATTTGATGGCCAGGGTATTACTAGGCCATTATTAGGAGTAAGGTATATAAACCTGGCTCATATTAATGCCTCGCCAGTTTTTCTGGATAGTGCCATAACAAGCGGGGCGTTGATTTATTCTAATGACGAGGAATCGTCGCCAAGTATTATTGAGAATAGCCCGGCAGCCAAAGCGGGATTACTGAGTGGGGATGTTATTACTGAAATAAGTGGAAATTCGGTAGATGATCAAACCGAGTTATCTTCATTAATACTGCAGAAGAGCGTCGGTGATACCATCACCGTTAAATATATTCGTGATGGTGCCAGTGATGAGATTAATTTAACGCTAGAATAATATTAATCAATCTAATGATAATTAATATAACAAATAAAAATTGCGGTGCCCTTTTCGTTTTATCACTTTTAATACTTCTGGCTTTCAGCAATATCGAAGCATTGGCTGGCACTAGCACGCCAGATGCGGATAGTTTACTCATAAAATTGAATCGGAGCGCCAAAATTTACAAGATAGTTCTAAGTGATGAAGAAAATATCGATTCATTAGTGGATTTTTATCGGAACGAACCACAGGTGGATTTCGTGGAGCCGAATTATTCGTTTAAAATGACTCGCACTCCCAATGACGCTAATTATGGCAGCCAGTGGTATCACAGTAAGGTGGGTAACCCGGCAGCGTGGAATACTGTAACCGGCAGCCGTAATATAATCGTGGCGGTACTGGATACAGGGATTGATATAGATCATCCGGATTTATCAAGTAATATTTGGATAAATAGCGATGAAATAGCTGGCAATGGGATTGACGACGATGGCAATGGCTATGTTGACGATTATAATGGTTGGGATTTTGTAGGAGAGGTGCCTGATCCGAATCCCAAATATGATGCAGGCTGGACATCGTCAGGAGTCAATCACGGAACGGCCATTGCGGGTGTAGTCGGTGCGCTGGGAAATAATAATATTGGCATTGCCGGGTCTAACTGGTCAGTAACTATCATGCCGGTTCGCGTACTGGATAGCGTGGGTTTGGGCGATACTAGAGATGTTTATGAGGGCATTAATTATGCGGTGGCCAATGGTGCTGACATTATTAATTTAAGTTTTGTGGGTAATAATCAGGGGAGTTTACTTCCTAAGGCTATCCAGTCAGCTGCTGAGGCGGGGGTACTGGTAATAGCTGCGGCTGGCAATGAAGGGGTGGATTTAAATTCTAACCCACGTTATCCCGTTTGCAGCGACAACGTATTAGGCGTGGCCGGCGTAGATAAAAATGACGTGCGTTTAGTACTAAAGAGTGGTAATAGGGTTACTGGCGGATCGAATTACGGGTCAAATTGTACTGATATATCCGCCCCCTCAATCGATTTTTTTAGTACGGTCGTCTATGACCCTGATAATGGTTTGGATGATTATTATTTAGGCGGGTGGTCGGGGACGTCACTGGCAAGCCCGATGGTTGCTGGAGCAGCGGCCCTGCTAAAAGCTTATGATTCATCTCTGACTAGTCAGCAATTAATGCAAAATTTATTACTCGGCGCTGACAACATCGATTCAAAAAATTCATCAATTTCTGGTCAGCTGGGATCGGGGAGATTGAATGTGTCTAGCGCCTTACAATTACTATTGCCTTCTTCACAATTCATATTAACTGGTACTGGTAACGGCGGCGGACCCCAGGTAAGAGTGTTGGACGATGGTGGCAATCTCCAGTCGCAGTTCTTTGCTTACGCCGATACCTTCCGAGGCGGTGTCAATGTGGCTGCTGGTGACGTAGATGGTGATGGAATCATGGAAATAATTACTGGAGCTGGTGATACTGGCGGACCCCAGGTGAGAGTTTTCAGCAATAAAGGCGCACTAAAAGCTCAATTCTTTGCTTATCATGAATCATTCCGTGGAGGAGTACAAGTTGCCAGCGGAGATATGTATGGTGATGGAGCTTATGAAATCATAACTGGAGCGGGCAATGGCGGAGGGCCCCAAGTACGCGTCTTTTCCTTAAAGGGCAATGTGCGATCCCAATTTTTTGCATATTTAGATAATTTCAGGGGGGGAGTAAATGTAGCAGTAATCAAGTAGTATGCTGATGCAAATCTGGCAAAGAATTAATAATATAGCCTTATTTAAAAAACATCCTTCTCTGGCTCAGTTTGTAAAATTTTCTTTAGTAGGGGTTAGCGGTACCATAATTGATTTTGGCATCTACACTCTGCTGACGAGAGCTTTGAGCATGTTTTACGTTTATGCTACTGGGATAAGCGTTTTTTTGGCTATCATAAACAATTTTTTCCTGAATAAACATTGGACATTTCGGAGAGGCCAGAGTGGCATAGCCAAAGTAGAATATGGTAAATTTTTTACAGTTAGTGTAGCTAATTATTTAGTGAATCTTGGCATCACTTATTATATAGTTGAATTTACATCTGCTGATGACATTTTTGGAAATTATGATGACTACTTTGCTAAAGTCATAGCCATCGTAGTCATTTTATTTAGTAATTTTTTTGCCAATAAGTACTGGACTTTTCGTAAATAGATCAAACTAAAGCGTGTATCCATTTTGGTAAGTACTTGCTGAAATGGACGATTTTAGCTATAATAGAGCCTGAATATGCTCTTATCAATAATAATTCCTGCCTACAATGAAGAAAAGAGGATTTCCGCAATGCTGCTTGAGTATGAGGAGTTTTTTGCTGATCGCCAGGTAGAATTCGTTGTCGTCTTGAATGGTTGCGAAGATGATACTATCGGGGTGGTTAAGAATTTCGCTGACAGGCACAACGATCGAGTGAAATATATTGATTTTTCTGAAAAAATTGGAAAAGGGGCTGCCGTGTTGGAAGGATTTCGTGTAGCCAAAGGCGATATAATAAGTTTTGTAGATGCTGATGGGTCCACTAGCCCTGAAGAATTTGATAAGCTATTAAAGAAATTAAATGGTTATGATGCTGCTATTGCCTCTCGATGGAAAGCAGGGTCGGAAGTGGTTAACAGAAATTTTTTAAGGAATTTAGCAAGTTACGGATTTAGAGCCGTCGTGAAGATTTTTTTTCAAATGCCCTTTGTCGATACTCAGTGTGGAGCTAAGGCTTTTAAAAAAGGTCTTATATCGGAAATTTTACCCAAAATGAAAATAACCAATATGGCCTTCGATGTTGAATTGCTTTATCGTTCACTGAAAGCCGGATATAGGATAATTGAAATACCCACCCGCTGGATTGATAAAAGCAGTTCGGCACTGTTAGGATCACCGGGGAGTTTTCTAATTAATGGCTTCAAAATGTTTTACACGCTTTTTCGCATAAGATTTTTAAGTAGGTAATTTATGGCAACTGCTGGCGATCAATACTCAAAAAAGAATATACTGGTAATCGGAGGGGCTGGTTTTATTGGCTCTCATTTATGTGACGAATTAGTAAAGAAGAATAATGTAATTTGCCTGGATGATTTTTCTACGGGTCGGGTTGAGAACATAAATCATTTGCTAGCTAACCAAAACTTCGAATTTATTAAGCACGATATTAGTAAGCCTATTAATTTGGCAGAGTCTCATGAACTGGATAAGTTTAAGGTCCGTTTCCAGGGGATTCAGGAAATCTATTATCTGGCTACACCTACCTCACCTAAAAAATTTAATACTTTTAAAATTCAGACCCTCAGGGCTAACAGCCTCGGAGTTATTAATGGTTTAGACATGGCTCGCGACCATAAGGCGAAGTTTTTATTCACTTCGTCGGCTGTAATTTACGGCCCTCGATTTGCCAATGCTCCGTTATATTCCGAGGATTATCAAGGCTATGTTGACGTTACCAGCCCCAGAAGCAGCTACGATGAGGGGAAGCGTTTTGCGGAATCTGCCACAATAAATTATAAGGAAGTATATAATTTAGATGCCAAGATAGTGCGCTTATTCCGTATTTATGGACCTAGGTTGACTCTATTTGACGCCCACATGATTCCAGATTTCGTCTTACAGGCACTTAATAACAAACCGATGGTTATCTACGGTGATGAGCATTTTACTACATCACTATGCTATATATCTGACGCCATTGAAGGATTGATAAAAATGATGAAATCAAAGGAGTCCGGCCCAATTAACCTTGGGCATTATGAAGAAGAAAAAATGGTCGGTATAGCGGAGAAAATTAAGGAGATGGTTGATTCAAAGTCTCCAATAGAATATAAAAAATCGTTAGTTTTTATGACCCCGTTAGGACTACCTGATATAACCTTAGCTAAAGATCGTCTAGGATGGTATCCGTTAGTTTCACTGGCAGAAGGTTTGCGTAAAACTATAGAGTACGTTAAGGCCAACCAAAATGTACTTCAGCCGAAGTTGGAAGATTATGATAAGGATTAACGATACAGGTGAAGTATAAGTAAAATCTTAGTAACGCGTGGGGGGCGGGTTGGTTCATATTCAGTAAATAAACGTTAATTTTAGTATTATGAAAGTCTTAGTAACGGGTGGCGCTGGATTTATTGGTTCCCATTTAGTTGATGCCCTGGTAAAAAATAAACACACGGTGACCGTTGTGGATGATTTAAGTGAAGGTAAAAAAAAATATGTTAATAATAAAGCTTATTTTATAAGGAAAAAAATACAGCATCCATCCATAGTAAACGTGCTTAGCCAGAGAAAAATTACAATTGTCTATCACCTAGCCGCCCAAAAAAATCTCCAAGTTTCTAAGTTAGATCCTGTGGCTGATGCGGAAATAAATATTATAGGCAGTTTAAGATTAATTAGTGGTGCTAAGAAATACGGGATAAAGAAATTTATTTTTTATTCAACTGCAGCAGTATACAATCCAGGTCATCTTCCGCTGAGCAAAGAAACTGATCAAGTTATGCCAGTAACTCCATATGGCATTGCTAAACGCGCAGCAGAGCAATATTTAGAGCATTCTGGTTTGAAATATACTATTCTCCGTTTACCCAATGTGTTTGGACCTCGGCAGGATGCGGGCGGAGAGGGGGGAGTGGTAGCTGTTTTTTGTTCAGCCTTTGCTAAAAAGAAACCCGCGTATATAAATAACTCAGGTCACCAAACTCGTGACTTTATCTATGTCGCTGATGTTGTTACGGGGTCTTTGCTAGCTATTAAAAAAGGGCATAACCAAATTATTAATATCAGTACCGGAAGGGAAGTTACAATAAATAAACTGTATGATACCTGTAAACAAGTATCTGGCACTAGCATTAACAGTAAAAAAGGACAAAGAGTAAAAGAGCAGTTAAGGAGCGCGCTATCTAATAACTTGGCCAAGAGAGCGCTTGGTTGGCGGCCAACTACTTCATTTAAAGATGGCATAGCCAAGACGTATCTTTGGTTTGGACAAAACCTATGAGGATAAAAAAGATATTAAAATCAAAAAATGAGACGGTCACTATTATTGGGATTGGGTATGTTGGTCTTCCCCTCGCATGTTTATGTGGATCTAAAGGCTATAAAACATTTGGAATAGCAAAAGAAAAAAATAAAGTAAAGTTGATTAACAATGGAAAATCTCCAATGCAGGATGATTTACAGTTATCAAAGTGGGTAGCTCAAAAATCATTTACCGCTACTACCAGTTATGATTCTGTAAAAAAATCTGATATTCTAATAGTTTGTGTTCCGACGCCGGTAGACGATCAGAATAACCCTGATCTGGGCCCAATCCGCCAAGTGTGTAAAAGAATTGCCAAAGATTTAAAAAAAGGACACTTTTTATTTGATAAAAACATATATCTTGAAGGCTATGATTCGTCAGACACAGACTTCAGTTTTCAACTTGAGGCCAAGGGTTTAAGGGGGTACTACGAAAAGAAGTTGGTAGTTCACCACGAAGAACTATCAACGTTTACTGGATTTATTAAAAAGGCTTACTATCGTGGAAGGCTTGCTTTTAAGATAACCGATAAGTGGAAATTAAAAGGGGAGTTTGTAGACCAATCGGAGGTAAATTTATTAAGGTGGTTAGCCCATGTGCGCCACTGGCCGAACCAGTATAAAAAGTACACTAGCGATATAGGTGTAGACACCTTGAGAAAAATTGCAGTTTTTTTGCTTATAAAAATATTTGATAGAGTTTATTTGCAAGGATTTGTTGACCAAAAAAGATTTACAGTACGGAATTGAAGACTTTTAGGGCTGCTTTTTCTGAATAGTTCTTTTCTATATAAAGAGTTCCCTGCTCGCTTAACTTTTTTGCCTTCTTTCTGTTTAGTATTAGCTCTATTACCCCATTAGCAAACGCCGTTTCGTCGTTGGCTATAAGCACTCCAGACTTTTCTTTTTCTAAAAGGCCTTCGACCCCGAATTTTGTAGTGACAACTGGAATTCCGGCAGCCAGTGCGTGGGGGATTTTGATTCGCAGCCCACTTCCGGAGAAAGTTGGAGCGACAAAAACGCTGGCTTTTTTGGCTCTATAGATTTTTCCCTGGATTTTCATATTTAGCCGAGTAGTTTTATAGCCTTGTATCGGGTCATAGACCCCTGGCGTTAAGCATAAGTAGGCTGTTGTGGGGGCCTAAAATAGAACCAGCTACCTTTGTCTTGGTACGCTGGCTTTTTTTAAGAATTTTAGCCCTTATCTATTTAATTGCATTTACCTCCTTTTTATTTCAGGCGGGAGTCCTAATTGGCTCATAATGAATTTTACCCATTGCAGATTTTCTTGAATTCGTTAAATAGCAAATTGTGAGT
>JADFTK010000006.1 GCA_022560375.1 Patescibacteria group bacterium | reverse complement strand
CCTTAGTGATCAAAAACCTTTATATTTAGCTGAATTTGACATAAAAACGACTCTGTTATATGATACCACTGTCCCCCAGCTGTGGGGATTTTAAAGACCAAAAATTATGGCAAATAAACTAATCAGCTATTTCAAAGAATCCAAAGATGAATTGAAAAAAGTCATCTGGCCGTCTCGCAGTGAGACTATTAAGTACACTTTATTGGTAATGGCCATCAGCGTTGGCATGGCTATATTTTTGGGTATTTTGGATTTTGGATTAGATAAGGTGGTCGAGCAAGTATTTCGCTAATATGCCTAAACAAACTATACAACAGGGTCGCCGTTGGTATGTCTTGCATACCTATTCTGGCTATGAAGAAAATGTTTCCAGGAATCTGCGCCAGCGGATAGAATCTATGGATATGCAGGATAAAATATTTAGCGTGCTAATCCCCACCGAGAATAAAATTAAGATTAGAAATGGTAAGAGACGGGTGGTTACTGAGAAAATATTTCCTGGCTACGTCTTGGTAGAAATGGTGGTGACTGATGATTCGTGGTTTGTAGTTCGTAATACCCCAAACGTAACTGGATTTGTGGGATCTGGTACCACACCGACTCCTATCTCGGAAGATGAGGTCAAGGAGATTCAGAAACGCATGGGCGTTGAAGAACCTAAATATAAAATTGACGTTTCCGCTGGATCACCAGTCAAGATTACTGACGGGCCATTCAAAGAATTTGAAGGTAAAGTCAGTGAGGTTGATGAGGCTCGCGGCAAGATCAAGGTACTAGTATCCATGTTTGGCCGGGAAACACCAGTCGAGCTTGATTTCTTACAAATTAAAAAGATTTAAAAAATGGCTGACAAACCGGTAAAAACAATTATTAAACTTCAGTTGCCTGGTGGTAAGGCTACTCCTGCGCCGCCAGTCGGACCAGCTTTGGGTCAGCATGGACTGAATATCCAAGAATTCTGTACTAAGTTCAACTCCGAGACAAAAGATAAGCCAGGTGATATCATACCAGTGGAGATAACTGTATACGAGGATCGGACCTATTCATTCAAAATGAAGACATCCCCAGCTGCGATTTTACTGAAAAAAGCAGCTGGCATAGAAAAAGGCTCTGGTGACGCTCTCAAAAAGAAGGTAGGCAAAGTTACCCGTAAGCAGGTTGAGGAAATTGCTAATATAAAAATGCCCGATCTCAATGCTAAGGATATTGCCGGGGCCATGAAGATTATTGAGGGTACGGCCCGTAATATGGGCATTGAAGTGGAGGGGTAATAGTTTTCCACTTTTTAAATTATTTCTATGAACGAGTTTGAGCGTAATATACCTCCTCAGTCTGAGATAGATAATGATGATTTGGAAACCGGGGAAGTATTAACTAACGAGCAAGCGGAGCAATCTGATGTAGAATCAGAGTCTTTTGGTATGGAGGAAGCGGCTATTATGGAACAGGAGGTAGTTCAAAGTTCTGTAGATAGTTTTAGGGAACAATTTAAGGATAAATTAGATAATTTAACCGCTACTGCTAAACAAAAGGTGGCCCAAGCCCTAATGGTTGTTTTTTTAGCGACAACTATAGCTGGAATGGTGTCGGAAAAATCATATGCTGCGGATTTAGACCAAGATAAAGATCAGCAGGAGAAAGTCGGTGATTACACAGAGCCTGATCTGGAGAAGATGTTGGGATTTGAAGTTAAATTTATGTCTGAAGATGAAGCGAAGGAAGTTGTAGCTAATTTTACTGATAGTTTAAAAACTAGTGGACCGGAAGGTGAGAGGTTGGTTACTCATGAAATTTTCGAGAGTGAAGGTGATTTTAATAAAGATACACAGGGTGAATTACCTACAGAGGCAGAGAATGTAATTGTACGGGGGGGCATAATAAATACTGTTTATGAAGCACAAGGAGAAAGTGAAGATTTTTATAATAATTGGGGATCTTATGAAGAAGTCGTGAGCGTAGAAAATGTTGAACCAATTGGAGAGCCTTTTGAAATTTCAGGTATGGGAGAAAATTCTCAAGATGCAATTAGAGATGCTTTGCAAAATGCCGGGCAAAGAATAGAAATTTCTGTCGAAAGTCAAATGACCAGTCAAACCATCGAGTCAGAAGATACATTTCAAAATGAGACATCGAGACAACTGCAGGGTACTTATGATCAAGCAATTGATAGTTATAAAGTATTAGAAGTTAATGAAGTTGAGCAAAATGGGATTAAGTTTTTCGAGGCTAAAGTTAACGTGCAACCAGGTCAAGTATTAAAATAAATCTATGAATAAAGATCATCTGCGTAAAATTAAGTTAGAAAATAAACTCAGGAACTGGGTTCAGCTAACCGTAAGAGATGACAATGAAAAACAGGTATTTCTTGAGGGGTTATCAAATTTATCAGAAAAGCAATTATTTCAATTAGTCAGCATTGTATTAAATAATCCTGGTATTCTTCAAAGACTAGCCAAGCAAGCCTATAAAAAGAATATAGTCATAAAATCAAATGATAAAAAGGCTTGGGCAGAATTACTTCAGGAAGAAAAAGCTGATCTAAGTAAGCAGTTGGTCGCGATTATGGATGAAGAAATCACCCAGCAGGACCAGAAAAAACTGGACGAATTAAGGAAGTCTCTGTAATATATTAGTATAGCGAGTTTAAGTCGACGACCGTAATATGGGAATTGAGGTTGAGGGCTAATCAAATAAATTATTATGGCTAATCTTTTTTTTCTTGTCCCATTGGGGATTATAGCATTAATCATATTTACTATAGCCGCCATTATGGAAGGAAAATCAAGCAATAATAAAGGTAAAGTAGTTAGGAGCGTTTATTTTTATCTGACTTCTTTTATTACCCTGGGGATTGTTATTGGCTCCCTGGTATTTTTAATAACTTTAGCTTTTCAGTCGTGGGTGTTTACCGAGGCTGATCCCATACACGCGCGAATCGGCTCTCCGCCCAGCATATATTTTACTACTAAAGCCGAACCAGTAAGGGAAATTTCAGAATCGGTTTTAACTTGCGACGAGGGGTGCGAACTTACACCTAGTCAAAAAAGTGATATCGAGCGTTGGCAGACTAATTATGCTGCCTGGCAGGTCAGGCGAGACAACCCTGGAGCAGAACGTGCCAGAGGTGCCATTGCCGCCTTTTCATTTTTGATAGTGGCCTTGCCATTTTTCCTGATTCATTTCCGGGTGGTGCAGAAAGACGCCAAAAAAGAAGGAGCTAACGGACGAGGGGTGGTACGTAATACATATTTTTATTTAGTATCATTAGCGTCCTTATTGATGATTGTTATTACCGGAGGTATTTTGATAAATCTAGCATTAAAGACCTGGGTATTCCCCAGTGCAGGGGAAATAGACAAAAAGGTAGCAATCCGAGAGCTAGATCCGTTTGATATTAGCCGTAATGGCATTCATAGTGTGATAAACTGTGCTGACGATTGTGAACTCAGCGAAGAAACAATATCCGATGCCGAGCAGTGGCTGGTTGATTATGATTTGTGGCAGCAGTCTTATCAAATTCGTGATAACGCCCAGCGGCAGGGTGCGGCTACTTTACCGTATGTAATACTTGGTATACCCTTATTCTTATATCATTGGAGAGTTGTTCGCAGGGAATCAAAAAAGAATACTGATCAAAACTCTAATTTAGAAGAGAAAAATAATTAATTTGTGGGACTGTTCGGTTGTCACCGAGCGGGCTTGTACCACGAAAGGACAAATAATTTGAAAAAGCATTCTAAGAAGTATGCCGAGGCTAAAAAGTTAATAGAGCCGGATAAATCTTATCCAGTTCAGGAAGCCATTGCCTTAGCACAAAAAACATCCACCGTAAAATTTGATGGCGGACTTGAGGTACATCTTCGTTTAGGTGTAGATCCCAAAAAAGCCGATCAAGTAGTTCGAGGATCAGTAACCCTGCCACATGGCACCGGCAAGAAAAAAAGGATTGCGGTTTTTGCTGAGGGTAAAGATCAGGAGGTCGCTGAAAAAGCGGGTGCCGATTTAGTTGGCGGCGAGGAACTAATCAAAGAAATTAAGTCAAAAGGTAAATGTGAATTTGATATTGCTCTGGCTACACCTGATATGATGCCCAAGATGGGTCAGATCGCCAAGATCTTAGGCCCTAAGGGTTTGATGCCTAACCCGCGCAATGACACGGTTACCAAAGACGTCGCCAAATCAATCAAGGCTCTAAGCGAAGGAAAGGTTACATTCCGTAACGATGATTCGGGTAATATGCACCAGTTAATAGGCAAAATGTCTTTTGGCCAGGACAAACTGGTAGCCAATTATGAAACCTTTGTGGAGGCGGTGAAAAAAGCCAAACCTAGTGGAGTGAAAGGAAGCTATATAAAAAATATAAGTATTTCGGCTACTATGGGGCCAGGCATCAAAGTTAGCCTTTAGCATTTAAAAAGGTAATTAATATGATAGAGTATAAAAGAAGAATATCCTGTGATGATTATTTGATGGTGGTTAGCCTTTTAAATAGCCAAGCATTATGAGTGAGAGAAGCAGATCCAACTATATTTCATGGGATGAGTGTTTTATGCGTATGGCTCATCTCATATCACAGCGCTCTAAAGATCCCAGCACTAATGCTGGAGCGGTAATTGCTAATCAAAAAAATGTAGTGGTGGGATTAGGGTATAATGGCTGGCCTAGAGGTGCTGAAGATAATGCTTTTCCCTGGGAACGTTCAGGCGCCTTGGATGATACTAAGTATGCCTACGTGGTGCATGCTGAGGAAAATTCTATTTACAACGCTAACGCCAAAACAGACGGGTGTAAGCTTTATACTACATTATTTCCGTGTAATGAGTGCGCCAAAACTATTATACAAAATGGTATCACTGAGATTATATATGAGAGTGATAAATATCATGATGAACCAGCTTGGAAAGCATCGCGACGTTTGTTGGATACGGCTGGGGTGAAATACCGCGAGTACGTTATTAGTGGACAGAAGAAGAAGTAATGATTATTGGACTAACAGGCCCTCTCGCTTCTGGTAAAGGTACCATCACCGATTATTTAGTGAAGCATCACGGTGCACAAGCAGTGAAGTTTTCGCAGCCTTTGCGTGATATGATTAACCGCTTGTACGTGAAGGAAACGCGCGAGTCCATGTCAAAATTGGCTGAACTAATGCGTGCAGAATACGGTAACGATATTTTAGTCCGTACCCTCATAAAAGATCTAGAAAAGATGAATGTGTCAATCGCGGTATTTGATGGGATACGTTATGATGATGAATTTAATGCGCTTAAAGAGCGTGATGATTTTATCATGTGGGCAGTAGATACTGACTTAGAGCTTCGATTTGAACGTATTAAGAAACGCGGTGAAAATGCCGGGGACAAGGAATTAACTATGAATCAATTTAAAGAGCAACATACTCTTCCTACTGAACAAATGATTCCCAATCTTATGGAAAAAGCTGATGCCACTATAAATAACAACGGTACTGTTGGCGAATTGCATGTCCGGGTTACTGAATTATTAAAGTAATAAAAGCATGAAAGCTAAGATTAAATTACTACGACCAGAGGCTAAGGTACCCGAGTACGGCCGATCAGGGGATGCGGGTATGGACGTTTATGCACCGGATGACATTGTTATTCCCGCTGGACAGCGAAAACAAATCTTTCTGGGGTTTGCTATGGAATTACCTGTGGGTATGGTTGCCCATGTCTGGGATCGTAGTGGCATGGCCGCTAAAATGGGAATTCATTCCATGGCCGGGGTAATTGATAGCACCTATCGTGGAGAAGTTGGAGTGGTCCTGTATAATACCACTGACCAGCCATATACAATAAAGCAAGGAGATAAAATTGCTCAGCTGGTTATACAGCGGCACGAAACTGTGGAGTTTACTGAGGTTGACGAATTGTCTGACACCAAGCGAGGGTCTGGCGCTTGGCTATCGAGTGGGAAATAGTACCCTATGTTTACAGGAATCATTATTGCCCAATCAAAAATCTCGGATGTTAAAAAGCTCCGGGGTGGATTACAAATCAAACTGGCTCGACCTAGGGGATGGAAGCTAGTCAAAGGCCAAAGTATTAATATCAGCGGAGTATGCTCTACGGTTACTGCTTTTACCGCAAAAAAAATATCTGTGGAATATATGCCAGTCACGGTCAAGCAGACAACGGCTAGCACATTTATTGCTGGTAAAATGGTAAATCTGGAACCAAGCCTGCGTCTCAGTGATGAATTAGGGGGCCATTTTGTTACTGGGCATGTTGATGGCAGAGGTCGCGTCAAAGAAGTAAATGTTCGTGGTCGTTCAAAAGTAATCGCCATTACTTTGCCAAAACGAATGATGAAATTAGTGGCACCACAAGGATCAATTACCGTTGATGGGGTTAGTATGACGCTGGTGGATAGCAAAAAGACATGGTTTACCATCTCCCTAGTTGATCATACGCTTCACCATACTTCATTAGACTCACTTCGCCTGGGTGATCGGGTTAATATTGAGCTGGATATAATTGCTAAGTATTTAAATAAAATGGTTAAGTGAAATAATGAATCGAAAGAATTATAAACAATAGTTGGCGGCGTTTGGCTGTTTGACAGGTGATAAGGTATACTTAAAGTCTTATGCGGCAATATTTAGATTTACTTCAAACGATTTTGGATAAGGGCGTGGATAAAGATGATCGGACCGGTACTGGGACGAAAAGTATTTTTGGCTATCAAATGAGATTCAATTTAGCTGACGGATTCCCTTTAGTGACCACCAAGAAAGTCCACCTTAAATCCATTACTTATGAGCTACTTTGGTTTTTAAAAGGGGATACCAACATTAAATATTTAAATGATAATGGCGTTTCTATTTGGAATGAGTGGGCTGATGAGCATGGTGAGCTGGGTCCAATTTACGGGCAACAGTGGATTCGTTGGAAATCATACGACGGCAGTGAGATAAATCAAATTGCCAATGCGGTGGATATGATAAAAAATGATCCCGACGCCAGGCGCATCATGGTCAGCGGGTGGAATGTAGCCGATTTGCAAACATTGATCAGCGGTAAGAAAACTGCTCCGCCTCCGTGCCACACCATGTTCCAGTTCTATGTAGCTGATAATAAACTGTCGTGCCAGCTGTATCAGCGCAGTGCGGACGTGTTTCTCGGTGTGCCTTTTAATATCGCCTCATATGCATTATTAACTATGATGATGGCTCAGGTAACGGGTAGGGAGTTAGGTGATTTTGTTCACACTTTTGGTGACGTCCACATTTATAATAATCATCATGAACAAGTTCAGACGCAGCTTAGTCGTGAGCCACGCCAATTGCCGACTATGAAGATTAACCCGGAGGTTAATGACATTTTTAAATTCAAATGTGAGGATTTTACCTTAGAAAATTATGCTCCGCATCCTCGCATTAAAGCTCCCATAGCTATTTAAAATTATGAAGCAGGCATCAGTTAGCGCCCTAGTGGCCATGTCAGAAAATAGAGTGATTGGCAGGGATGGTAAGCTGCCTTGGGATATTCCGGAAGATTTAAAGTTTTTTCGGTCGATGACTAGTGGGCATGTTATGATAATGGGTCGTAAAACATATGAATCTATCGGCCGCCCCTTGCCCAACCGTATTAGCATTATTATAACGAGAAATAAAAATTATAAGGCCGAGGGTTGCTTTGTTGTCGCTTCATTGGATGAAGCAATGGCTATAGCTCGGTCTAAAGAAAAAGATGAAATATTCATTATCGGTGGCGGAGAAATATTTAAACTGGCCATGCCGATTATTGATAAGCTCTATTTAACGCTGGTCAAGACCACTATCGAGGGAGATGCCTACTTTCCTGACTATGCGGAGTTTAATAATGAGGTTAGCCGCCGGGAGAGCAGTAATGAACGTTATGATTATACTTTTTTAGAATTAACCAGATAATATGCCCGAGCCAAGAGGAAAATTTATTGTCATAGAGGGGGGGGATAAATCTGGGAAGACTACTCAGATCGAACTATTAAAAAAATTTTTAGATTCCAAAAAAATAGATTGTTTTCTGACTCGTGAGCCCGGTGGAACTAACTCTGCCATTGCCGAAAAGATTCGTGCCATAATATTGGACCCTAGGCATCAAGAGATGGATGCCAGAACCGAGTTACTATTATATTTAGCCTCACGTGCCCAGCATGTGTCCGAAGTCATCAAGCCTGCTCTGGAAGCTGGTAAAATAGTAATCTGTGATAGGTTTGATGCATCGACTTTTGCCTATCAGGGAGCAGCCCGGCAAATTGAGTCGGACATTATTAAGTCAATTAATGATTGGGCAAAATATGGCCTAGCGCCGGATTTGACAGTATATATTGATATTACTCCTGAGCAGGCAGCCGTCAGACGACGTGATGAAAAACATGACCGGCTGGATGCTGAAACTAAAGAATTCCACGAAGTTGTCCGGCAGAGTTATTTAGAGCAGGCGGAGGGCAATGATAAGTGGTTTGTCGTGTCAGCTATTGGGTCGATTGATGATATTGCCGAGAAAATTCAAAATAAGGTAGATGATATTTTATGAATAAATATGAGCCGGTAATTGGACTAGAAATTCACGTTCAACTCAAGACAGCCAGTAAAATGTTTTGTACTTGTGATAACGCTGGAGAAAATCAGCCGCCCAATACTACTATTTGCCCAGTTTGCATGGGTCATCCTGGCGTCCTGCCGGTGATTAATGACCAAGCCATTCAGTGGGCGGTGATGGCAGCTTTGGCTTTGGGTTGCGAAATAAATCAGAAGTCGCATTTTGATCGCAAAAGCTATTTTTATCCGGATTTACCTAAGGGATATCAGATATCACAGTTGGCCGCTCCTTTTGGTCACGATGGACATTTACTAATACAATTACGAGATGCCAAGCGTCGCGTCCGTATCGAGAGAGTGCACCTAGAGGAGGATACTGGGAAATTGATGCATGAAGATGATAAAAGCGCTAGCTATGTGGACTATAACAGGGCTGGTACTCCTCTAGTAGAAATAGTGTCCCAACCCGATCTGCAAACCCCCTATGAAGCTAAAGTATTTTTACAGGACATACGGTTGATAATGAGGTATTTGGGCATTTCTGATGCTGACATGGAGAAGGGCCAACTACGCTGTGATGCGAATATTTCCCTGCGACCAAATCCTGAATATTTCCAGGCTAAAGCTGATCAAGCAGCTATCGGACTAGATCCCAAGAAACTCTATCCCAAGACAGAAATAAAAAATTTAAATTCATTCCGCTCTGTAGAGCGCGCGCTTGATTATGAAATCAAAAGACAAACCAAGCTTTGGGATGCCAACAAAGAGCCGAGGATACAGTCCACTAGGGGCTGGGATGATAAAAATGGCGTAACCACTGAGCAGCGTCAGAAAGAAGAGCATCATGATTATCGGTACTTTCCTGAACCGGATCTGCCACCACTCCAGCTGACTGATGAATTCGTAGATGATATAAAAAAACAAATGGTCGAGCTGCCCTACCAAAAGTATCAGCGCTTCATTGAGCAGTTTGAATTAGGTGATTATGACACCAACATATTAGTGGCTGATAAAAAACTTGCTAATTTTTTTGAAGAGGTGATATCCGAGTTGCGAGCCTGGTTGGTGGCCCTAGAGCAATTCACTGGCACCGAGGAAGAGATATGGAAAAAAGAAAAAAAGAAATTAGTCAAAGCAGTTGCTAATTGGATTATCAGCCGCCTGATGGGCTTGATGAATAAGCAGGGACATTCCATCAGTGAAGTGAATATTACTCCGGAAAATTTTGCTGAGCTGGTTAAGCTAGTTTATGAGCGCCGGCTTAATAATCAAACGGCTATGGTCGTTTTAAGCAAAATGTATATAACTGGCGGGGATCCTTCAGATATCATGGAAGAGGAAGACCTGGTACAGATAGCTGATAGTAAAGATATACAAAAAATAGTGAAGGAGGTGTTAAACAGTAACCCAGGGATTGTAGAGCAGTATAAGTCAGGAAAAACAACAGTATTGAAGTTTTTGATCGGGCAAATAATGAAAGAAACTAAGGGACGTGCAAACGCACAGGAGGTAGAAAAAAAATTAATTGACAGCCTTAAGTAGAATATTAATTGTGTGGATAACTTTTAGCTATAGAATTTTTGGTAGCATATATTATATTATCGGCTAACCATAGCTCATTTGACAACATCCAATATGTAATGTATCTTGGAAAGCAGAGTATGAAAATAAGAGTCGGACAATTATACGCACTATGTCTGCTCGGTCCAGGTAGGGCCCCGGGAAATCCCGGGATTTTTTTTAAACTCGCAGCCAAGTAGCCCCAGATAATGGGGTTATTTTTTTTATATAATTAATAAATAAGGAAAGGAAAAAATATGAGTTTTCATGAACCCAAGCTAACTACCATTCCCTTCGTTGATATGATGATAAATGCAGGTGAACGCCAATTACGCAGCCGGGATTTTCTGAGGGTAACCGTACCTCGCATAGTACCCGCCAGTGGAGCCTGCGAGAGTATTGATACTTTATTCGAAGTAGGAGTGGGTGGTGATATTAATTGGTTTAAAAATGGCGCCAGCCGTGCCTATATGGCTCAAACCGGACAGCTATATCTTGAATCATTATTGGGCCAAGGGGGCTTTGCTAAAATATATTGCGTTGGTCCGTCAGGCCGTGCCGAGCCAGAGGTGGACACTAGACATCTGACTGAATTTGAAATGATTGAGATTGAGTTTCGTGGAGGATTTGAGGAGCTACTTAGTGAAATTGAATCGTTCATTACGAGTTTAGTCCAAGCAGTAAAGTCGGTGCCTGAATTTGAGAGGAGCCGGTATGGGCTACCTCAGGATTTATCTCATCTGGAGCACCATAGCTCTATTTTTCCCAAGCTTGAATATAATGATGCCATTAATGAACTGGGACTGGAGTGGGGGGATGATATTTCTTCTAGCCAAGAAAAGCTATTAATAACTAATCATGGAGGCGGCCCCATACTAATAGTCCGTTTTCCTAATCCTGAGAGTGAACGTATGCAGAAACTTTTCGCGCAAAAGAAGGATAACTTGGCCATAAAATTTTTTAATATGCTGCCCGACGAGAACGATCCAGAGTATGTTCTGAGTGCGGATTGTATCGTTCCTTTCGGCGGTGAGTGCGTGGGGTCAGCCGCCCGGATATGGAAATTGGAAGAGTTCCGGGATCGACTATTTAACTCCCTGATGTTTAAAAATCTAAAAGCCAAAGACCCAAATGCCGAGGCGGGTTTTGCTTGGTATTTACAAATGCTAAAAGATTTCCCATCAGTGCCACATGCGGGATGCGGTTTTGGCATGTCCCGCATTTTTCAGTATTTAATGGCTGAAACAGACATAACGAAAGTAGTCACCTTTCCCTCCAATCGGGAAAGGATGTACTAAAAAGGGGATTGATTAGCCACTACTATTGACAAATTTGTTAATTTGTTATATTCTTATCTGAAAAGTAAAGAAGAGAACTTTTTTCAAGGAGGAATTTATGTCAGAGGTTAAGGTTGATGAACAGACTGTTTTATGCCAACGCTGCGATATTTACGTACTGGTTGATGAGAAGGGTAACAAGATTTGCCCTCATGGATTGACGGCGACAACTCTAGACGAGTACGAGGCGCAGATGTCTTGATGAAAGTCGGGGCCACAATTTAAGCGCGATACTAATGCAGTGTCGCGCTTCTTTTTATCTTGACAAATAGCTTGTCTAGTGCTAAGCTGCCTTGATAAATAAAAGTGAACGTTCATTTATATACAAGGAGGCTGTCATGGATAATATTAAGCCATATAAGTTTCCAAATGGAAACGTAATATTTGTGGGTAAGGATATAATTTTCCGTCCTCCCAAAAAGATAAATGTCGATGATATTGTCATGGAACATTTCGAGGTCCCGGCAGAGGGCGATAGTGTGCAAAAAGTCGACGCTAGACTCGAGGAGATTATAAAAGATTTTCCCTTCTCCAAATCTCGTTTAACAGATTTAGCTATCGCAGTATCAGAGGCAGTAAATAATGCTGTTAATGCCAGTCGTGAACGAACTGGAAGCAGGGTTGGTATAGACATCCTCTACATTCCTGAGGAAATGCTTTATGTCTCAGTCACAGATGAGTGTGGACATATAAAGATTGAGGATATCAATCTTTGCGTTTCGGATACATTTTCCACAGATGAGAGTGGGCGTGGTTTTCTGATAATGGTCAGCCTCGTTAGTGTCTTGGCGTATAATCCTGATGCTACTTCGGATTTCAAAGAGATCATACTCGGACTCGAGCCTGACAAATGTTAGCACCTATTTTCTTTTACTAATAGCGCGACTCTCCAAAAGTTGCGCTATTTTTTTATTTGATAAATTTTTTACACAGTTTGCTGGCAGAATTTAAGTTGTTGTTCCAGTGTATCCTTTTATCGCGCTGGAACCATGTCATTTGCCTCTTAGCGTAATTTTGGATAGCAAACTGTAATTGCTCTAACATTTCCTGACGGGTTAACTTATCTTGGAGATAGAGGCTAACAAATCGGTATTCTAGTCCAAAATTATTCAGACGATGCCAACTTACTCCTTTTTTATGTAATCTTTTCACTTCAGAGATTAAGCCTTGCTTCAATCTCTTTTTTAGTCTTTGGTCAATCCTTTTATAAAGTTTCTCTCGAGGATGCGTGATGCCAATCATTAAGACGTTGTATGGAGAATTTGATTTCAATTCTGGAATTGGCCGATGAGTAGCTTTGACTATTTCTATGGCTCTGATTAGTCGGTAGGGATTTTGTGGGTCAATATTTTTTGCTCGCGTAGGGTCAAGCTTTTTTAGCATTATTAGAAGTTGTTGTGAAGTTTTGTTCTTTAATTTGAGTCGTAAAACCTTATTAGGCTTCACTATTGGTAAATTTAAATTATCTACCACAGCCTGTACCCAAAAACCAGTTCCACCCACTAAAAATGGGAGCTTACCTTTTTTAATTATTAGCTTAATGGTAGCTGTTACCTCTTTTTTAAAATGGGATACATTATAATCGCGTTTTGGAGAGGCGACGTCAATGAGATGGTGTTTAATTATTTTCTGCTCTTTTTTAGTCGCTTTACCTGTGCCAATGTCCAGGCCGCGGTAGACCTGCCGTGAGTCAGCGGAGATAATTTCGCCGTTAAATTTTTTAGCTAGTTTGATTGCCAAATCTGTTTTGCCCGAGGCATTCGGGCCAACTATCACGATTAAAGGGGGTTTAGTAGATGGCATGATTTTATTTAATTTGTCTTAATATAAAGTGTACATTAACTTCAATAAAATAGGGAGTGCTAAAATATAATTACCTTTGTCTTCTTGACAAAGTGGTGCTTTCGTTGTATCATGCATGGCTATAAGACAAAAATAGTTCTATACAATCAAAATAATCAAACCATTTTCTAGGAGGGTACGTGGATTTCATTACTACTGTTTTACATTTTTCTTGGGAGGCGCTGACATGGATTTTAGCCTCCGAAGAGCGTTTAGCTCTATGGATGGGTGGACAGGGTATTTCTATATGGTTGCAGATTTTAGTTTTATCATTGGCTAATATGCTACTTATTACCATTGAGTTATTGGCAATACATATTCTGTCCAAATGGAAGCTATTGTCCAGGATTAGGACTCCTGGAATCCTTAAGAAATTGACTCATAATAAACCAGTTTCTTATCAGGATTTGTTTCTTTTTTCCTTTACTCCGAGCATGCAGAAGTTTGGATCAATCGCCCTGTACGCACGGTGGCAGCAACTTCGTTGGCGTGGTTTTATGGCTATGTCACTAGGTGGAACTGTCCGTTTATTTTTTTATCCGATTCTCGGGCAGTTAGTATGGGTTCTTATCGTGGCACTATTAGTCGTCAGAGTATTTTATTGGTGGCAGGATAGTAGCCTTAATGGTAGCTCAAAGTAAGCTGTATCATAGATACCAACTATCGGTACAGCTTTTTTTATTTGCTCAGCTCACCTGCTAGACCCCAGGCGCTCACCTGGTTGATCTTGACATTAGTGAATTTACCTACAAAATTTTTACCTTTAAAATGTACCGTTTTATTAGTACCCGTTTTTCCGCTATTACTCTTTGTTTCTTTGTTATATTTATCTACCAGCATCGTAATAGTTTGTCCCACCAATTTTTTATTATTAGCTAAGGCCGTTTCGGCTAAGATATTATTTAGTATTTTTCGGCGACGAATTTTTTCTTGCCTAGATACATCGTCTTTGAAAAATCTTTGAGCTGAAGTACCGGGGCGAGGGGAGTATTCAGCAATATAGGCCATGTCATACTTTACTTCTCTCATGACTTTAGCAGTTTCCTCAAATTGCTTTTTTGTTTCACCTGGGAAACCAACAATAATATCAGTGGTAATGGCTGTGCCTGGTCTAGCCTTGCGGATTTTTTTTATAAGTTTTAAATAGTAGTCTCTAGTATGTCTTCTATTCATGCGTCGTAAAATTTCATCATCACCAGCCTGAATAGGTAAGTGAAAATATTTAGTTAGCTTGTGGCATTTATCTAGCGTGTCAATAAGTTCATCAGATACATCCTGGGGATTAGAAGTTAGAAATCGAACCCAAAATTTTCCCGGTATCCTGTTAATTTTTTTTAGCAGCATGGCAAAATCTTTAGGTACTTTGGTGGTGGCCATCCGCCATTGGATTGGTTGATCTTTTTTAAATTCCCAGAAATACCTAGAGCGTGAATATATGGTGTCCTGATCGTGGTATTTATCTGGATCAATATAGGCGTTGACATTTTGGCCGAGTAATATTATTTCACTATACCCTTTACTTATTAATTTTTTTACTTCACTAATTATCTCTGATGAAGATCGTGAACTTTCTTGGCCTCTGGTATACGGTACTACACAAAAGGTACAATAGTTATTGCAACCGGTCATAATTGGGATATAAGCCTGGATTTTTGATTTGTAGTCAGGTTTGAGAGCTAAGTAGTCGGCGTTGGTGACTTCACCCTGATCGGCATCACTAGGAGTCAGTTTCAGTAATGAAGGTAAGTCGGCTATGTCTTTCATTTCTATAAATATATCAAATTCCTTTTTTAGTTTCCGGCGGTCAGACGGTAGTACGCATCCGGTCAATACTGTCCGGACACCTCTTTGCTGGCGCCATTTACGCCAAGTTGGCAGTTTACCAAATAATTTGTCCATAGCTTTTTGTCTGATGGAGCAAGAAACCACGACTATTATATCGGCATCTTTTTCTTTGGTAGCTCTGGTGCATCCGTGAGATTCTAATAAATTGGCCAGACGCTCTCCGTCTGACACATTCATTTGGCAGCCAATTACGAATGGATAATATTTCATAGTAGAGTCATTGTAGGCATTTTTATGCTTTGTGGCAAGTAGATGTGTTATACTTCAGGTATACCTTATTAAATTTTATGGATTATATGGATGAAGTAGAACAATATAAGGAAGAAAAAAAGTTAACTGAGGTGACAACTGAGAAGAAAATGGGTTTGGGAGTAAAAGTATTACTATTAACTATTGTCACTACAGCTGTAGTAGCGGGAGTACTAGCTGCTTTGTCTTTGGCTAAGTAGCAATACGTTGATTCTTTTTTAGACACGTATTTTTTTAGATTAATGCAATTTTTTAGTTATCCACAACTTAGGTACTTGACTCTATGTAGATATTTGATAGATTAATAATCCGACTTTTGATCTTTTAAATTTTTGGGAAGGAACTTATTCGGCTCGTGGAGCCCATTTCTTGCTACGCTACATTTAGTGAGTAATCGCTAAACAGCGAAACAGATGGGCACCCAGTGTCTACCGTTACGAGACTGTCCTGCCGACCGCTCCTTCGGGAACAAGTGGCAGCGCCTAGCTACGATGCTGGTTATTCTGGTTCATTATCGATCCGGTTTTCCTGTTCGTTAGGCGGTAAACTATCGGCTATTATCTTGCTATGCAGGAACGACCTAGTCGCTATCCGATGGTGCGGAGCTAATGCTCCGACTTATGTTCAACTACGGTTGATCATTCAATGTCCCAAGTAACGGCACACTTTCCTCGCCGTAAATTTTCCTCCCCATTCCAGGGCAGTACCTTCCAAGTACTGCCCTCTTTTTTTATAAAAAAAATAAGCCTACTAACTTAGTATTAAAGTGGTATTATTTTTTTAACTCGATTTGTTTACTAACAGTGGTAATAAATTTTTTCAAGGTCATTTTCTTGATTTTTTTTTGCCCCCGCAGTCTGACATTCAGAGAGGAGCTTTTGACTTCCTGGTCGCCGATTACCAGGGTGTAGGGTACTTTTTGTTTCTCCGACAGGCGGATTCTATAGCTGACTGTATCATTACCATCGTCCAGCTCAGATCGGATACCGGCCGCAATGAATTGTTTATGGAGCTCGTTGGCTTTCTTGAAGTGAGTTTTCCCGACGGTAATTATTTTGACCTGCACCGGGGCCAGCCATACAGGGAAACTACCGGCGTAGTGTTCGGTCAGTATGCCGATGAAACGTTCAAAGGTACCAAAGATTGCCCGGTGGATTATTACCGGAGTTTGCTTATGGCCCTTATCATCCACGTAAGACAGCTTAAAACGGAGGGGTAATTGGAAATCAAGCTGGATAGTGGCCATCTGCCATTCACGACCTAGGCTATCTTTGATATTAATATCTATTTTTGGACCATAGAAAGCGCCGTCGCCCGAATTTAATTTGAACTTTAGTTTGTTCTTTTTCAGCGATTGCTCCAAGGCCTTTTCTGCATAGCGCCAGGTTTTGGCATCACCTAAGTGGTCGGGGGGCATGGTAGCTAATATGAATTCAGGTTTAAAATTAAATATTTTATAAAATTGTTTCACTAATTTTATAACCCCGGTTATTTCCTGCTCTACCTGGTCGGTCCGGCAGTATATGTGGGCATCGTCCATGGTTAGTTGTCTAACTCTGAATAACCCGCCTAGCGCGCCGCTTATTTCATTTCGATGCAACCGGCCTATTTCTGATAATCTGATAGGCAAGTCCCGATAGCTTCTTAGCTTAGAGGAGTAGATGTATGTTGAGGCAGGACAGTTCATTGGCTTGAGAGCGTATTCTTGCTTATCCACTTTTAGTTTAAACATGTCATCAGCGTAATGTTGCCAATGGCCCGATTTTTCCCATAGTTCTTTTTTGTTTAATATGGGAGTGGAGGTTTCTTGGTATCCATGCTGGGCTTGGATGTCTCGCGAAAACTTTTCTAATTCCTTGAATATCACCATGCCTTTAGGAAGCCAAAACGGGGCGCCGGGAGCAAAGTCATGAAATGAGAATAGTTCGAGTTCTTGTCCGAGTTTTCGATGATCTCGTTTTTTTAATTCTTCCTGCAGCTCTAAATATTCTTTCAGATCCTTTTCCGAGTTAAAGGCTACACCATAGATTCTTTGGAGCATTTTATTATTCTCATCACCGCGCCAATAGGCCCCTGCTGTTTTGATCAGCTTAAAGGCTTTAGCATTTATTTCTTTAGTAGAATCTACATGTCCACCGCGGCATAAGTCCAGAAATTTTCCTGTCCGGTAGGCAGTTATTTTAGTTGAAGAATTTACTACAGTTTTTTTTTCCAACTCATCAAAGATGGTGGTACCTTTGGTGACTAGGTCATTTATTAATTCCAATTTATATGGCTGGCCACTAAACTTTTCCTTGGCTTCATCCGGCTTTAGCTCGCTGAATTCAAACTTTAGATTTTGGCTGATCAACTTTTTCATCCGTTTTTCTATTTTTAGAAGGTCTTGAGGTATTAGAGGCCTGTCCAGATCGAAGTCGTAATAAAAACCGTTGGCTATGACCGGGCCAATCCCGAATTTTGCATCTGGAAATATTTGCTGGACAGCCGCAGCTAAAATGTGAGCTAATGAATGGCGTAAATTGTGGAGATCTTTGTCCATTTTATTAATCTAAAAAAATCCCAAAACATATAAATTCTGGGACCCCATTTTTTTTAGGGTGGTTCCACCCAAATTCCTCCACATAAGTAAAGGCACTTTATTATAGTCTGCTAAGAGTTTGGGCCTGTTGGTGGGCTAACTTATTCAGCTAAGGCGTTTGGTAGACGCCCCAATCACCCTTAGTATTTTTTAACTATACAACTCAGCCATTGTAATGTCAACAAGAAATTCGTTGGTGGTGGTAGCTCCCTGGCACGGTTGTTTTATTTGATGACTATATTTATATGATCAATTAAGTTGGGTGCTTGGGAAACCCAAAATGGTGAGAATTTAATATCGACACTGGAAATGGCATCATACTTAGTAAGATACGATTGTATTTCTGACTGGCTCTTGCCAGCTATATTTTTTTTATTGAAAATTGGGTTGGCCAGCAGGGGAATAGATTTAGCAGGCATAGTAATTTGTACTAAGGCGGTGCCGGCTTCCAGGTCATAATTCATCATCGAAAATTTAAGATCATTTTCGTTGTAGGTGTGTATTTTTTCGTCATTTGGCAAAGACGATTCTAATTGATTGATGGCTTGCTCGAGTAGCTCTTTTTCATTTAATACTACCCCTACGTATCTGATGGTCATGGTTAAGTCAAAAGAGCCGGCCTCTTCGCCTAGGGCTGGATTAGTTATGACATATAGCGCCGTTGGAGATAAAGTCTGCTCAGGTAAAATATCCTGATTAGCTACTAGTTTTTCATTTTTTTCTATTTCTAATCGAGCCTCTAGAGCAAGTTTATCAATCATCGATTGGCGGGCTTCAGTTACGTCAGATTGGGTAAGAGTATTTATGGTACGTTCTCCTCCGGTCATAGCTTGGAAACTCTCTGCATAAATTTTATCCTGAAGACCGGCCCAGAGTCCTGGTATAGTAAAGGTGGTTGGTTCTATATCTCCGGCGGTGCCCTCCTCATCAGCATAAACATCTACATTTTCTATTTTACCTCCGGCTGGGACATCAACTCGTTCTTTAATACGAAAAAGGATTCCATCTGGCGTGAGGAGCCGGGTAGTTGCGGTAAGCGGTTGCACCTCAGACCAATTGTTATAAATCGTTACTGTGCCGATTGAAGGTGCGGCCACTGTATTACCTTCGCCAGTAATGGGAAATTCCTTGGTGCCAGATATTTCTGCCGATATCGAGTAGCCTTCGATTTTACTAGTTTTGATTTTGGGCCGATCGTCATCCTGCTCCTCCTCTACTAGGGGTCCAATATTTTGGGTAAAGGATACCATTATATCTTGGGGCTCCAGAGTAATGGTGATGACAGTTTTACCGACTGAAAAGTATATAATCAGCGCTAACAATAGTACTACTAAAGTAGTGAAGATAATAGCTAACCTTTTATAAAGACCGGATGTTTTGGTTCTGGATATTCTGGATTTTTTCATTGTATTTCTGTAACGGTAATATTTTCCTGGCCAATGAGAAGGCTAATGGGTTTGAGTGAGTCCTTGCTGATTTGTGTAGTTGTCGTGATTTGCTTTACTGTATTGGCATAATTAATTTTCAGATGAACTTTGTATGAGCCCGGAAATTTGGCCAGGGTTTGTTTAAGTTCGTCAAAAGTTTGTTTGTTAGTTTGCTCCGGGAGGTTGATATAAATATTACCGGCGCTTATTTTTTTTGGTTTAATTTTTTCCAGCTGCTCCAAGTTAATGGATTTCACGTCCCGACACAATAGTTTTGGTACGCCATCCTTGTCAGATATTTTTCCATTTACTAAGACAATATTATCCTCTACCCAGACTTCGGGATTCGATTGTAGTACGGTCGGGAAGACTAACACCTCTATACGGCCGGACATATCTTCCAGCTTGACGAATAGCATAGACTGTTTGTTTCTGGTGATGACCTTTTGTATTTTGGTGATGACTCCACCAATTGTTACGGTTTGATTTTTTATAGAAGCTTCTTTGATGGGGGTGGCCAATTGCTTTAGTTGTTCGGAGTATTCTTCTAAGGGATGCTCGGAAATGTAGAGACCCAGAAATTCTTTTTCCCAGCCCAACCTTTGTTTTTTGGATGAGGGTTCTGATTGTTTGAGCCTTAATTGGGGAGCGTTTTGTGTCGGCAAAGTGCCGAATAAATTTATTTGGCCATTGGCTGCTTCCTTGGCAGCAGTCTTAGCTAGGGATAGTAGTGAATCAAGATTGTTCAGAAGTTGATTTCTTTCTCCAAAAATGTCGAGAGCCCCGGTTTTAATAAGGCTCTCCATTGATTTTTTGTTTAAATCTTTTGATCTGACTCTGGTTAAAAAGTCTTCAAGATTTTTGAATTGGCCATGTTCCTTCCTTTCTTTGATGATAGTTTTGACAATATTGGCGCCGACATTTTTTATGGCCAATAGTCCAAAACGAATTTTTTTTAGTGGTTTTTTCGTGGCCGTGTCAAAAACCGCAGTAAACGTCGAATAACTTTCATTTATATCTGGTGGCAGTACCTGAATACCCATTTGCTCTGTTTCCTCAACCTCAATGGCAATCCGATCAATATCCCCATAGTCCGATGTCAGAAGTGAGGCCATGAATTCATCCGGATAGTTTGCTTTAAAATAGGCTGTTTGGTAGGCAATTAACGCATAGCAGGCTGCGTGCGCCCGAACGAATCCGTAGCGGGCAAATGGCTCCACCATCTTCCAAATTTTTTCCGCTACCGCTTTATTAATTTTATTTTTGACCATGCCATCAACTAATTTATCCCGTTGCTGATCTAGTAATTCTTTAATTTTTTTACCTACTGCTTTGCGAAGTATGTCCGCTTCCGACATTGTAAATCCCGCCAGGTCGCGAGCTATCCTCATGAGCTGTTCTTGGTAGACGGCCACCCCGTAGGTTTTTTCCAGAATAGGTTTCAGTTTTGGATGGAGGTAGATAGTTTTTTTCTTCCCGTGCTTGCCAGCTATAAAGTCGGGGATAAATTCCATCGGACCCGGGCGGTACAGCGCGACCATGGCAATGATGTCTTCTAACTCATTAGGCTTCAGTTGTTTCAAATATCGTTTCATGCCTGATGATTCAAGCTGGAAGACGCCGGTGGTTTTCCCCTGCTGTAACAGTTTAAATGTTTTTTTATCGTCCAGCGGAATGGTGTCTATATTAATGCTAACTCCTCTGGCTTTTTTTATAATATTAATTGTATTTTCTAGAACGGTGAGGTTTTTCAGTCCCAGAAAATCCATTTTTAGCAAGCCAAGGTCTTCAATGGCATGTAAAGAATATTGGGTGATGACTGTATCATTGTCTTGGGGGGCGTTCTGAACGGGTACGTAATGATTGAGAGGTTGTTTGGTTATAACTACGCCGCAGGCATGGGTAGAAGCATGTCGGGCCACCCCCTCGAGTTTTTTGGCGGAGTCGAGTAATTTTTTTCCCTCTGGGTCGGAGATGTATATTTCTTTTAATTCAGGAACAATATTCAAAGCATCATTTATCGATGAGAACATGGGGATCAATTTGGCTACCTTATCGCAGAAATTATAGGACAAATCCAAAACCCGTCCTACGTCCCGAACAGCAGCCCGGGCTGCCATGGTGCCAAAGGTGATTATCTGTGCCACATGATTTTTTCCGTATTTCTGCTCGACGTAACGTATCACTTCATCACGCCTAGTATCAGCAAAATCCAAATCAATATCAGGCATAGATACCCTGGCTGGATTTAGAAATCTTTCAAAGAGAAGTCCGTATTTGAGAGGATCGATATTAGTTATATTGGTCAGGTAGGATACGATACTGCCGGCCGCAGAACCCCGCCCAGGCCCGACAACTATGCCTTGTTGCTTGGCCCAGTTGACTACGTCCTGAACTATCAAAAAATAGGAGGCAAAGCCCATTTTGGCTATTACTTCTAGCTCATAATCAAGGCGTTGGGAGACTTCTTTATCATTTTCCCGTCCCGGATATCTGTAGCTGAGTCCCTGCTGGCATAATATTTTTAAATATTGATCCGCTGATTTGCCATCCGGAACCGCAAAGTGGGGGAGCTGGATAGTTCCCAGGTCGATCTCGAGATTGCACATGTCCGCTACTTTTTTGGTGTTTTGGATAACCTCTGGATGGTCGGGGAAGGCTTTGGCCATCTCAGCCTGACTCTTGAATGAAAAATCTTCTCCCATGAAACTCATTCTGTCCGTATCACTTAGTTTCCTTTTTGTCTGGATACAAAGAAGGATATCCTGGTATTGATCATCTTCCTTGTTGGTATAGTGAACATCGTTGGTTACTACTACGGGTATATTTAGTTCGTCGCTTAAGGAAAAGATATAGTCATTAATTTCATTCTGATAATTAATTGACGGGTTGTCTTGCACTTCTAGGTAAAAATTTTCAGCTCCAAATATATTTTGAAGTTCTAAGGCATTGGCTTTGGCTCGCGGCAGATCACCCGCGATGACTGCTTGGGAAATGTAACCTTGTAAACATGAGCTCAGGGCTATTAGCCCTTCCGAATATTTTTTGAGCAAATCAAAATCCATCCTCGGTTTGTAATAGTATCCCTCGAGGTGGGCAATGGTTGTCAGCTTGATTAAATTTTTATAACCTATCTCATTTTTTACTAGCAGGATTAGATGATAGGGTCGCTCATCTATTTTAGCCCTTTTATTGTGGAGTCCATTTCTAGCCACGTAAGCTTCCACTCCGATAATCGGTTTAAGGCCGGCTTGTTTGGCTTTTTGGTAAAACTCAATAGCGCCATGCATCACCCCATGGTCGGTCAGAGCTAGAGCTTTCATGTTATGTTCTTTGGCTTTGGCAATCAGCTCATCAACCTTGGAAAGACCATCCAGGAGACTATAATGACTATGGACATGAAGATGGACAAAGTCCGACATGGGCAATGCGTGGGTTCTGTTCCCGTTATTTATTCTTTAGACAGCTTCTTTGTTTTTTTCTTATCCTTTTTCTTTTTGAAATAATCAAGCAATTCAGTAACTCCCTTTAACAGCAATGGCAGATAAGAGGCTGAGTTTTTAATTTTGTCTTCGATGGCATCAAATAATTTTTCCAAGCGCTCCAGTTTTTCTTTGAGGCTACCAATGAAATCACTCACCTCTTTGACAGTGGCATAGCCTTTCTTTAGCAGCATAACTATATAATAAAGACCCCAGGTGACAAATATGGTCAAAAGTACAACGCTCCCGGAGATTACCCAGTTGAGAACGTCTTTGCTAGTGTCAAACATAGTTATTTAAGATTATGTATTTGAGATCTTGGTTATTATACCATATTATGGGATTAGGACAATATAATTTTCAATAGGGATGAATTGTGGTAAAATGTATGCGCCAATAGGGTAAAATGTATGCTAGATTTAAATACGGTGTGGCTAAAATTAAATTATTTTGGCCTGACCCATAAACAAGATTTTCGAAAGTGGTACATCATATTATTAATTGCCTTTACTGTTTTTATTGTGGTCTTTGCTATTACCAGCGCCACTGTCTACCTGGTCGATATTCCCAGGAGAAATAATTTAATGTTGGCTATGGCTAGCAGCCAAGTGGATTATTCAACCGTTCGTGAAATTAATAAACCCGTTCCTTTGCAGCTGAATGATACGGTAATAATACCGTCAGGGGTGGGTCGGTTTGATTTGATTACCAAAGCAATAAACTCTAATAAAAGTTGGATTGCCAGTTCCGTCGACTATACTTATTCGTTCAACGGACAAGAAGAAGAGTTATCATCCCAGAAGATTATGAACGGCCAGGAAGCTTTTTTAACCTCTCTAAATGTAAGTGGTCCGACTGACGGAGGTGATCTCAACGTCTCTATGAGCTTACAAAATGTAGAGTGGCGTAGAATCGTCAAGACGAGTGATCTACCGAGGGTAGATTTTGGCATCGATAATATAGCTTACTCCAGTGCTTCAGCTGGTGATGTGATTGTCCATCGTGTGAGGGCCAGTATTACCAATAATTCGCATCTGGGATTTTGGCAAACTAAATTTATAGTTTTGTTATACAGTGGCAATGATATTGTAGGAGTTAATTATGCTTACTTTGATAATTTCCAATCGGACGACACTAAATCTATTTCCGTTCAGTGGGATCAAATTGGCGGTGCGGTAAGTGGGGTAGCTATTCTGCCGGAAATCGATTTACTTGACTTGAATAACATAATGCAGTAAGAGGAGGGTAGATGAAGCATAACAATGTTTACTAAATATTTAGCATTACTAAAGAAATCAGATTGGGCGCTATCATTGATAGCTATTTTTTTAGTAGTTTTCGGTTTAATTGCGATTTATAGTATTGAAGCGGCAGCCGAATCGCCCGATTATTTAAATTTTAAAAAGCAATTAATTTTTTTCGGAGTGGGCCTGGTGGCATTGGTATTTTTTAGTTTGCTTGATTACCGATATCTGCGGACTTACGGGTGGGTTCTATATGTGGCCGGGGGACTGATGTTATTGGCCGTATTATTATTTGGAACAACTATTCGGGGAACTAGAGGCTGGTTTATCTTATTTGGCGATTTGGGATTTCAGCCAGTGGAAGCAGTAAAAATAATAATGATAATTATACTGAGTAAGTTTTTTTATGACCGTCGAGCCGAGCTGGCGTCTATTAAACAGGTGGCTCTAGCTTTCGGCGTGGCGGGCTTGATTATATTATTAGTGTTCCTTCAGCCAGATTTTGGTTCGGCATTTATCATGTCCGCAATTTTTCTTGGCATGCTGTTAATTGTGAAGATGAAGAGGTCGTATCTTCTTGGGATAGGTTTGATATTGCTGGTGGTCATAGTAGGGAGCTGGTTGTTTGTTTTACAGGATTATCAGAAGGAGAGAGTAGCAACATTTTTGGACCCGGGTCGTGATCCCTACGGCAGTGGCTATAACATTAAACAGTCCATCATCGCCGTGGGATCAGGCAATTTATTGGGGCGCGGTTTGTCCCTGGGACCCCAGAGTCGCCTAGATTTTTTACCAGTTCAGGAAACAGATTTTATCTTTGCCGTTATAGCTGAAGAATTAGGTTTTGTTGGTTCGTCACTTGTCTTGCTGGTTATAACTTTATTTATTTATCGTCTGATCAGGATAGCACGAAAAGCCAGTGATGATTTTGGTTTATTTTTACTGAGTGGGGTAATAATTTATTTTGCCTCTCAGAGCATTTTGAATATTGGAATGAACATAGGAATTTTGCCAATTGCCGGAGTTCCCTTACCGCTGGTTAGCTATGGTGGTAGTTCATTGATTGCCAGCTTGATTGCCATAGGAGTCGTTCAGAGTGTTAAGATTCATCAAGCTACTACCTAGGTTGTAACCATTTGACACAATAGGCAATTTTGTGATATAATACAAAAAGTGATAAAATATTACGTTGATGGTAATAAATTATTAGCATAAGTAAATATGAAAATAAAAAGGAAAAATCAAAGTGGGCGAAATATAGACGCTTCAAGCCTAACTTCCTTTTGTGCATTATGTAATGTATCATTCACGCCTAAGGAAGTCTCAGTCATTGGAGAAGGGGATAAAACGCAACTTCTCCATGTTTCGTGCAACCATTGTGCCAGTTCAATAGTGCTTCTACTTCTAATGAGTGAGCTGGGCTCGGGATCGGTTGGCCTAATAACTGATTTGACTGAGGGGGATGTTCGTAAATTTAAAGATGCAGAGCCTATTAGTGCTGACGATGTACTAAATTTATATAGGGATTTACCATCTCTCATCTAGAGCCTATCTTTAATACAATAAAAGCGTAGCAGAATTGTTTTTTTTATCTACTAATTTGTTAATATGGACACGCATCAGTTAGTTGCGACTATCAGGAAAGAAGTTGGCAAGGCCGCGGAATCTCTGCGTAGGAGTGATAAAGTTCCTGCAGTTTTATATGGGCATGGCATTAAAAATATTAATCTTTTCGTTGACTACAAATCTTTTGAATCATTATATAGAAAAGCCAGGGGTAGTAGCTTAATTGACCTTCAGATTGGTGGCCACAAAACTGTTAAAGTTTTAATTCAGGAGATACAGCGGGATCCAGTTTCTGATAAGTTTATCCACGCTGATTTTCATCAGGTAAAAATGACTGAGAAGATTATAGCAGATATAAACCTAGTCTATATTGGTGAATCTGAGGCGGTTAAACAGAAGGGTGGTATTTTAGTTAAAGGCGCTAGCTTAGTAAAAGTAGAAACATTACCCCAAGATTTAATTCCGGAAGTCGAGGTAGATTTATCTTTACTAAAAACTTTTGATGATATTATTAGAGTCAAAGATTTGAAATTTCCTCCAGGCATCACTGTCAAGGATCGGGCAGAGGCAGTAATTGTCAGTATCCAACCACCTCGTACCGAGGCTGAGATAGAAGCCTTGGAAGAAAAAGTGGAAGAAGCTGTTGCCGATGTCGAGAAGTCAGGTGAAAAAGAAGGCGGAGAAGAGGGAGAGGGAGAGGAAGAGGATAAAGCAACCGAAGATAAAGAGTCAGGGAACAAGCCGTCTGATGATGGTAAAGAAAAAAAATCTAAGGAGAAATAATATACTTATTAGGCTGCACCATGATGTGTATCATTCTGGTGGAGCAGAGGCAGTATGGCTAAGGACAAAAAATTAACAAAAGATTTAGTTTGGGGGAAACGTAAAAGTAAGAAATGGATAATTATTAGTGTTGTGGCAGTGGTCATAGTTGCCGCAGCAGTTGGTTATATAATTTTTGGCCTAGACGTCAGTGATCAGGTGTCTAATAAATCTGGGGGTAGTACGGGTGAGTCAGGGCTAGTGGCTCGGGCTATCGATGGTGTTCTCGTGCCGGCTGAAGAGTCTAACTATTATCCGGTAGCCGTAGTGATAGAGAATTTAGTTGTCTCCCGTCCACAGTCTGGATTAGCCGGCGCTAATATAGTATATGAAGCCCTAGCCGAGGGCGGAATTACTAGGTTTTTGGCGATTTATGCTGGTCAAACGGTAGGAACCATAGGCCCGGTAAGATCAGCTAGACCTTATTTTGTGGATTGGGTGCTGGAGTATAATGCTTTATACGTCCATGCTGGCGGCAGTCCGCAGTCTCTGTCAGATATCAGACAGAATGATGTTTTTGACCTGAATCAATTTTTTAATTCTCAGTATTATTGGAGAGATACTACGTTGAACGTTGCCAGTGAGCACACTTTGTTTACTTCGGGAGAAAAAATGACCTTTGCCCTTCGTGATTTAGAGGCGCCTGAAGAGGGAGATTATCAGTCCTGGAAATATAAAGAGGAGGCTAAGAAATCTGCCAGACCGGTAGAAGAAAAAAATATAATCATTGATTTTTCTTCTTTTAGCTACAATGTTGAATATAAGTATGACCCTAATGCCAACGAATATCTGCGTTATATGGCCGGGGAAATTCACAAAGATAAAGATGGTACAGCTATACGTCCCAAGAACGTAATCGTTCAAAAAGTAAAAACCCGTTTAGCAGATGAAATTAGATTAGCTATGGATACGGTAGGGGAGGGCGACGCGATCATATTCCGTGATGGTGTGGCTACGGTAGGCACCTGGGAAAAAAAATCAAAAACAGATCGAACAATTTTCAGCGACATGGATGGCAGTGAGATTGAGCTGAATCCAGGTAGCACCTGGATTGAGGTGGTGCCAACTGACCGTGAGATTGTCTACAACTAGCCAAGTAGTTTAAAAAAAATAAAAATGAAAAAAGAAAATAAAGATATTTTATCGTGGCAATATATTAACCAACATACTAGCTGGTGGGGGGTAGTTTTATTTTTTGCTGTGGCAATATTTTTTTCTTGGTGGATTTATTTCACCTCCATAAGTGCCAGCATTGATATGCTTGGTAAATACCTTAGTTTTAGTGGTAGTAATAGCGGTTTAATAATCGGAGCTGCTAGTGCTGTCGGTGAGAAATCTGACACTTCATCCCGATTAATTGATGGGGTGATAACCTCAAATGATAAGGCCCGACTGGTACCCTATGCAGTAATGATGGAAAATTTATTATCAGTCAGACCGCAAAGTGGTTTGTCTCAGGCATCAGTCGTCTATGAGGCCCTGGTAGAGGGTGGAGCTACCAGATTTATGGCAATTTTTGACCCGTCGGAAGAGATACCAGCTATCATGCCGGTGCGTTCGGCCAGGCCGTATTATATAGAATGGGTTTCCGAGTATGCCGGTTTATACGTCCATGCTGGCGGTAGTCCCAAGGCTCTGACTGTACTCTGGGAGAATCCGGATATACATAGTCTCGAAGCGCTTTCCAGTGATGGAGTATATTTTTGGCGAGACACGTCAAAATATGCCCCACATAATTTGGTGACTTCATCGGAAAAAATGAATTATGCCCTCAGGGATAAATCCTTGGCGTCCAAGCAGTCTAGCTATTCTCCTTGGTTGTTTAAAGATGAGGCACCGGAGGCTGAACGCGAGGACAATGGGAAAATACTAAGTTTTAATTTCTCATCGGGGGTCACCTATAAGGTGGATTATGCTTATCATCTCGGAGCTAATGCCTATGCTCGCTCCAATGCTAATCAGCCTCACCTAGATAATAATACCGGCGAGCAGATCATGGTAAAAAATGTGGTAGTTCAGCTTGTCGAAAATCCTGCCTTGAACGGCGGAAAAGGACGATTAGATATTTACGTTGGCGGTACCGGTGACGCCTGGGTCTTGCGAGATGGAGAAATCATTAAAGCTACCTGGCAAAAAGATTCGAGGACTTCCCGGACCAGGTTTTTTCATGAGAGCGGCGAGGAAATAGAATTCAACCGGGGCAATACTTGGGTGCATGTCATTACCAAAACACAGGACGTAACCTACCAATAAGAAAAGCCGCTTGTAAATTTCTAATGGTAGAAAATTAGTAAGCGGCTTTTTTGAATTGTTCAATGCTCCATTGGCAAAGCACTAAAGCAATCGTACGGCGGATGAGTTGCTCTTGTTCCATGGCGGATCCCCTCGGGTTTGATTGGTTCGTTACAATCGATTTTGATTAGTGTTCCGTTTCTTATAACGAATTGTGTCCCGTCTCGGGGTTGCTGCATAATGGCAAAACTCCGGAGTTGCGCCAGCGGGATATCAAGCGTGGTCAGCTTGGGATCGTAGATGATTACCTTGAGGTTATTACCATCGTAATCAAGGTCAGTCACCATGCCACTAATCATTCCTCGCTCGAGGATAGTCAGGTGGGCTAGAAACAGTCCAGCTGCCTCCGCAGCGGAGAATTCTGGGCCTCTCTTCCCTTCTTCTGCCAATGGGGTAGCCTGTAGTATGGCACCGAAGTGCTTGCCCGGCGTGGCATCTAACATGTAGTTCTGCACCACTTCGGAAAATTTCCGTAAGCAGTTTAAATTAAATCCCTTCATGAGGTCTCACCTCCTTTCAAAGAACGGTTTTTTGTGTTTGTTTCTGTAAGTGCAAAAAATAGCCCATACATTATATATGCTGAGGCGTCAGTGTCAAGCTAAGATTATAGGAAAGATTTTTATTTAATCTTGACTACTCTTTCCTGTCCGGACAAGTCTTTGATAAAGGAAATGTTTTTATCTGGAAAATGTTGCTTAGCAACATGTTCAACCACAGTTACCTGAGTCGGAGAAACTTCTAGGAGAATAACGCCGTCGTCAGCTAAGACCCTAGGCACCTGCGCTATTAACTGATCGATATATTCTAAGCCCATCTTGCCGCCCAGGAGAGCAAGTTTTGGTTCATACCGCACGGCAGATAGTTCATACTTAGTCAGATATGGTAAGTTGGCCACGATAAGATCAATAGCTGGATTTTTTTTGGTTATTTTGATGGCCGTAAGCAAATTACCTGCCACAAAAGAAATTTTACTGCTCACTTTATGGGACTGAGCGTTTTTTTTAGCGACGGTTAATGCCGAGCTGGAAATATCAATAGCGTATAGCCTGACATTTTTTAAATACTTGGCCAGAGTGACGGCAATACATCCAGAGCCCGTACCTACATCAGCAATTATTATTTTTTTCGCTTTATCAGCCAGTTGTAGCTGCCTAACTTCTTTAATAGCTTCCTCGACAATTGTTTCCGTGGCCGGCCGGGGGATCAGAACGTGTTGGTTTACAAAAAAGTTGAGCCCGTAGAACTCTTTGTTATTAGTCAGGTAGGCTGTGGGTAGGCCCCGTTGCCGCCGTAGAATTAACGATTTATAAGTCCGGCTTAGGTTGGCGGATATTTTTTTTTCTGGGTAGGATAATAAATATTCTTTAGACCTTTTTAATACATGTGATAATAAAATCTCAGCATCTAGGGTAGCTGAGGTTATGCTTGCTTGGCGCAATTTGTTAATAGCAGTCAATAATGTTTTCTGAATAGTCATGATTTTTTATCAGCATTCTGTAATTCCCTGATTATTTTGTTTAAATTTCCCTCAAGTATAGACTGGATATTTGAGAAATTCTTTTTTATCCTATGGTCAGTGATGCGATCCTGGGGGTAGTTGTAGGTTCGAATTTTTTCTGATCGATCACCGCTTCCGATCTGGCCTTTTATCTTATCAGACCGCTCTTGGGAGATTTTTTCTTGCTTAGCCGCCAGCAGGCGTGAACGGAGAACTTGTAGCGCTTTTTCTTTATTCTGTTTTTGGGAGCGCTCGTCTTGGCAGATGACTACTAAACCGGAGGGTTTATGGACAATGCGTATGGCGGAGTAGGTAGTATTCACAGACTGACCGCCGTGCCCGGAGGCGGTGGTTGCTTGTATATCTAAATCTTCAGGCTTTAATATTATATCCAGCTCTTCGGCTACTGGCAAAATTGCCACAGTGGCCGCTGAAGTATGTACCCGCCCGCTTTTTTCAGTGGCCGGTACTCGCTGGACCCGATGGACACCACTTTCATATTTTAAATGGCTATAGACGTTGGTACCGCTAATTTCAAATATAACCTCTTTAAAACCTCCGATGCCGGTTGGGCTGGAGCTTACCAGGTGAGTTTTCCATTCTTGCTCTTCGGCGAAGCGCGAATACATGCGAAAAAGTTCCGCCGCAAATAAGGCCGCTTCGTCACCTCCGGTACCAGCTCTTATTTCAATTAGTATATCTTTTTTGTTCAGTGGGTCGGCGGGGTTTATGGATTCTTGGATTGCTTGATTAATCTCTTTTTTTTGGCGCTCCAGGGTTTGAATCTCTTCCTGGGCAATCTGATGAAGCTCGGCATCGTTGTCTTCTAGCAGGGTTTTTTTTATTTCAACAATGCTGGTGGTAATTTCTTTTAGTTTTTTATATCTTTTTAAAATCTGGCCTACTTCGTTATATTGCTGGGTAAGTTTTTTTTGCTGATGGGGGTTATTAAAAAATTCAGGATCTTGCATGTCCCGCTCTAGCTGATCAAATTTTTTTTGTAATTCTTGGATTTTAGTATCCATAAACGTAAAAAATCCCCCATGGTGAAAAATGGCTGGGGAGCTTAACTAGCTTAACTTTTTTTGCTTTTAGGGGTCTTGGTTTTAGTTTTATTCTTGGCGCTCAATGTTGATTTTTTATCCAGCATTCTTTGGAATCTTTCAACGCGACCTCGGTCATCAAGCAATTTTTGTTTGCCAGTATAAAAAGGATGGCATACCGAACAAATTTCCACGCGAATCTCATTGACAGTAGATCCGGTAGTAAATTTGTTGCCGCAGGCACACACTACTGTGGCTTGGGGATTGTATTGGGGATGGATATCTTTTTTCATATTATTTTACTTGTAGTGGACAGTGTAGCAGAACTTTCGCAATCAGGCAAGACTGGCGTGATGATACTTGTCATATATTATATTTGTGTTACAATATTAATCACTCTATATGTATATACAGGTATATACATCTTTTTATTAATAATCACTCATGTTTTTTGACTGTCTTTTGCCCTTGTCCTTCATTATGGGGGATTAAAAAAACAGGTTGAGGAAAACAGAGGTTGTAAAGGAAATTATATGAAAGAAGTATCTTTGTTAGAACTGCTGAAAAGCGGCGTCCATTTCGGACACCAGGCCAAGAATTGGCACCCTAAAATGAAGCCCTATATTTTTACGATGCGGGGTGGAATTCATATTATTGATTTAGAAAAGACAGTGCCTATGCTGCGCCAGGCTTGTTCTTTTGTGTCTGGTATTGTGGCTAAAGGGGGGACGGTACTTTTCGTCACCACCAAAAGGCAGGCCACAGAAATTGTTAAACAGATGGCTGACTCAGTCGGCATGCCGTCAGTGACCCAGAGGTGGATCGGCGGCACCTTGACTAATTTTGACAATATAACTAAGCTGGTACGTCGGCTAAAGGATTTAAGAGAAAAACGGAAATCTGGTGCTCTTGATAAATATACCAAACGGGAGCAATTACAATTCAGCGAGGAGATTGCCAATTTGGAAAAATTGGTTGGTGGCATAGAGAGTTTAGATAAGCTGCCCAATGCCATATTTATGATTGATATCAAGAAAGATAAAACTGCTCTGAGAGAAGCGAGAAAGAAGAAAATTCCGGTAGTAGCCATGGCTGATACTAATGTGAATGTTGATCTGATAGACTATCCGATCCCAGCCAATGATGACGCCACTAAGTCAATAAAATTAATCACCACCATCGTAGCTGAAGCGGTCAAAGAGGGGCAAAGTAAACAAAAGTTACCACCGACGACATCTGATGCTGATAAAGCCGCCACCCAGGAAACTAAAACAGACACAGCAGCCAAGGAAGAGGAGAAGAACAAGAAAGAGGAGAAGAAATAGTATGAAGAAAGTGGATACAAAAATGATTCAGCAGCTTCGCGAGGAAACAGGTGCGGGTATTATGGATGCCAAGCAGGCACTGGAGGAGTCCCAGGGTGATTTAGCCAAAGCCATACTAATCATGAAAAAGAAGGGACAGAAAATTGCTGCGCAGAAGAAAAGCAGGACTGCCAATGAAGGAGTCATAGGGTATTATGTCCACGCTAATAACAAGATCGGAGCGCAAGTAGCCCTGGCCTGTGAAACTGACTTTGTGGCCAAAACGGATGATTTTAAAGATCTGGCCCACGATATTGCGATGCATATTACAGCTGCGGATCCCCAATATTTATCCGCCGAGGATGTGCCTCGGGATATAGTGGCGAAAGAAGAGGAAATATATCTGGCTCAGGTAAAGCAGGAAAAAAAGCCGGATAAGATATGGGATCAAATAGTGAAAGGAAAGCTGAAAAAATTTTATAGTGAAACCTGCCTGCTTAGCCAGCCTTTTGTCAAGGATGATTCCAAGAGTATCCAGGAGCTGATTCAGGAAAATGTGTTAAAGCTTGGGGAAAATATACGTATCAATTCTTTTAAGAGGTTGTCGTTATAAAAAAAATCTTGGCTATTAAAAATTAGTTATGATCTACAATTATATCGCCATTGGAGTCATCATTGCTAGCATGGGGATAATAATATATATTATTTCTAGAAAGTTTCCCGTAATATCTTCTATCAATACAGATACGCTGCAAAAACATCGACAGAACAAGGTTAAAAAGGAAATTATCGAACATAGGCTGAAAAGGAAATTGACAGCCTTCAAATTAACATCGTTATTTAAAAAGGACCATGAAGGTGAAGCCCAGGACAAGGGGTCGCTGCTAGGTAATTTGTATAAATCTTTGAAAGGGCTAGAAAAAAAATATCAATCTAAGATAAAAGCTATAGAACCCCAGGAAGAGGATACGGTGGCTAAGAATAAATCTCTTGTCCTAAAGGAGGCAGAGTCTTTAATAGCTGAGGATAAATTAAAAGAAGCTGAGGATAAATTTATAGAGGCGGTAAGCCTGGATAATAAATTTATAGCTGCCTACGAGGGATTAGCTGAGTTGTACCAAAAAATGAAAGATCCGGAGCACGCCAAGGAAATCTATCAGTACTTAATAAAAATCCATGTCACCAACGATCGGGAGGCTCCAACTCCCGGATCAGACAGGATGAATAGTAATGAACCTGCCCAATCAGTTTCTCTCAATAGTCAGGTGGCCGGCTACCATTTTGAACTAGGGGAAGTTTATCTGGCACTGGATGAGGCAGATAGCGCCTTAGCCAGTTTGAAGGAGGCGGTCAAGCTCGAGCCTAATAACCCCAGAATACTGGATGCTTTAGTGGCGTTGGGTATTAGTCTGAAAGACAAAGCACTAGCTAAGAAGTATTATGATCAGCTGAAAGAGGCTAATCCAGAGAATGATAAACTAAAGGAGTTGCAAAAGGAAATCCGCAATTTAAAATAATAATATTTATACTTAGTTTCTCGTTTATGTATGGCGCAGGACAGTGGTTGATCCCGCCCGAGCCGTTGTAGCTCAGCTGGTAGAGCAACTCCGCGCGTGAATAGTTGCTATGGGTTCCGCGTCCACAATTCAATTGTGTACACTCCACCCTTCACAACATTCCCGCTTTCCCCAATCCACCGCTGTGGATCGGGGACACCATAAATTAAGAGATAACATTTGTGTGCTGACCCCGCCCGAGCCGTTGTAGCTCAGCTGGTAGAGCAACTCCATGGTAAGGAGTAGGTCCGCGGTTCGATTCCGCGCGACGGCTCAGACGGGGTGAACATTACAATTAGATTAACATGGGTAGGTACTCCTGACATTCGTCAGGACAGGCTCCGCGGTTCCGCCAAAGGGCGGACAGTCAAACCAAAGGCAGGCTGTAAACCTGCTGGCTCCGGCCTTCGGGGGTTCTGCGCCGGAGGCGCACCCGCCTCAGGCGGGGAATCTGGTACACAAAAAGTATGTATTATGTATATGTAATTAAAAGTGTAAAATACTTGAGTAGGTATATTGGCAGCACTGAAGATGTAGCTAAGAGAGTTAAAGAGCATAATCAAAGAAAAAGTAGATATACAAAAGGCAGGGTACCGTGGCACTTGGTTTACGAAGAGGAATTTGCATCACGGTCCCAGGCAATAAAAAGAGAGACGTTTTTGAAAACAGGTAAAGGCAGAAAGTATTTAGATAGTAGATTAAAAAAATAGTTAACATGGGTAGGTACCGAAGCGGTCAAACGGGGCAGGCTGTAAACCTGCTGGCTCCGGCCTTCGGGGGTTCGAATCCCTCCCTACCCACCAGTGGCCGAGGTAGCTCAGCTGGTAGAGCACTCCCATGGTAAGGGAAAGGTCGCGAGTTCGAATCTCGCTCTCGGCTCATAGAGAATAAAAAGATTTTAAATTTTGAATTATAATTTTTAATTTGTTGATATGTCACAAGATAATCTTATAAAATTGAAGTGCTCTCAGTGTAAAAGAGGCAATTATTTTACCAATAAAAACAAGAAACAAGTTGAAAGA
>JADFTK010000042.1 GCA_022560375.1 Patescibacteria group bacterium | reverse complement strand
TTTATTATAGGCAGTATAGCCTTCATAGGTAGGTCTCAGATTATTGATTTATGGGATTCATGGATGACTGATCCTCTACCAGAACCTATTGCTTATGATCAGATTTCTATTGTCAATAATACCAACGTTGAAATTAGTAATACTAATACAGTTGCTAATATTAATTCAGTTACTGAACCTATTGCCCTAGAAGTAGAGCCTCAGCCTCTGGTATTGCCAGATGAAATAAATCTGGAGGTGCCTTTTACATCACAGGCGCCGCACGCCAATTGGGATTTGCCATATCAAGAAGCTTGCGAAGAGGCATCAGCTATCACCGTGCATTATTTTTATCAGAATTTATCTTTCACCCCAGACGTAGCGGATCGGGAGATTTTGGATTTGGTAGCTTGGCAGGAGGATAATTTAGGCTTTTATAAAGATACCACCGCCGAGCAAACAGCCCAGTTTATGCGTGATTATTGGGGGTATAAAAAAATAGATGTCATTTATGATCCCACGATTAATGATATTAAAAGTAACCTCGCTGCTGGGCGACCGGTGATACTACCAGCTGCTGGTCAGGAGCTGGGCAATCCTTATTTCACGCCACCTGGTCCGATTTATCATATGCTAGTAGTAAGAGGATATACAGAGACACAATTCATTACTAACGACGTGGGCACTAAGCGCGGTGAAAATTTCCGTTATGACTACGATGTTTTAATGAAGGCCATGCATGACTGGAACGACGGCGACGTGGCTAATGGCCAAAAAGTGATAATTGTAGTTTATCCTAATCCCTAATTGAAAAAAAATAATCCAAGCGGTATAATAGTAGGGTGCCATATTCACCTTCCTTTTGTAATACATGAAAAAAATAATATTTTTTGTAATTTCTCTAATACTGGGTATAGTTTTATTTGTCTGGGTGCTACGTTATATTGGGGTCGATGAAATAAAATCGGCCTTTACTTCGTTTCCCTTACAAACAGTATTCATTGTCATTGCCCTAGGATTTGGGCATATGTTTATAGTAATTTACCGATGGATGCTGATCTTGCATGCCCAAGGGGATATGGTGCGCTATAGACAATTACTGGCACCAAAGTTTATTGGTTTTGCTATCAGCTATTTGACGCCCGGTTTGTATATAGGAGGCGAGCCAGTCCGGGCGTATGTTTTGAAAAAGGAGGCGGGAGTCAGGTTTTCACACGGCCTGGCCTCGATTATCGTGGATAAAATTTTAGATTTCACATATCCGTTGCCGTTCCTCATCGGTGGATTAGTCTATGCAATTTTTACATATAATATTGCCTGGGGTGCGCTAGGCTTTTTTGTCTTAGTCTTATTAGGACTGATTATTTTACTTATATTTTTTTATATACAAACGTATCGAGGCAAGGGATTCTTTTCTGCCTTAATGGTTTTTTTGAAACTAGACCGGCTTAAGGTAGTTCGGCGACTTTACAAAAAAGTTCAGTATTTTGAAAATTTAATAATTACTTTTTTCCAGAAGCGACGAGCACTTTTCGCTAAAGGACTGCTCTTATCATTACTGGCGGGAAGTTTAATATTTTTTCAGTTTGTCGTCATATTAAACGCTCTGGGTATCGGCGCGGGATTTTTTAAGATATTTGTTCTGATGGTATTTATGATTTTGTCATTCCTGATTCCAATTCCCGGCTCACTGGGTTCTTTTGAGGCAGGTCAGGTCATAGTATTTAAGGCTCTTAATCATCCGGCTTCTGTCGGCGTGGCGTTTTCTCTAATAATTAGAGTCACGGAATTATTGAAAGTGGCCGTAGGCTTAATCTTTTTATCCAGCCTAGGGCTAAAATTTTTAAAGAATGTTCCCAGGAATGGCAATGATGAACAAGATGTTTCACCCTCCCATGATGAATAATATTCCGCCAAAGATGTACTTGATATTATTGCTGGAACAAAGTAATATAATAAACATATGAATATAAGAATTCAAGGTGGCGACTGCGAATGCGGCCAGGACTGCTGCTAAAATACTATATCCCACAAAAGGGCAATTTGATGGCAAAACAATCTGCCAATGTTAGTGGTGCGATATCATATTCCAATCTATTCACTTGGCTAGGAGTTTTTTTGGTAGTGGCAGTAATCACCGTTATTGTGTTGGTAGGGCCAAAAGATAGCCCATCTGAGGGAATAAAAAAAGATGCCGGCAGGACTAATATAAATATTGCCGCTGATATTGAAAAAGGTTTGAATCAAATATTATCTGTCGAGGCGGCAGTTGGTGATGCTGATAATTTACTTGATGAGGCTATTTGTTTGACTGGATTTTATGAGGGGTCGCCTGATTTATCAATCATGGGCTCTACTTTTAGCATTGCTGATGACGGCAGACGGTATGTTGATTCTGAAGCGATAGTCTGGACGCCTATTGATACGCCGCTCTATAGCGAGATTGAATGCGGTGATGACGGCAGGTGTTTTGGTAGCATTAGTGCCTGTGGTAAATTTAAAATGGCTACTGATGGTGCCTTTGGTTTTGGACCAGAGGGAGACTATCAATACTCCCTGGAGCCATTACCGGCTGGTATTAAAGGATGTATTGAGGACAGCGATTGCAGTATGAATACCTGCAGCGGCTGTTTTAATAATAATTATCTAAATGATCCTTTTAGAGATGAGGCTTTGTGTCCTCTATGGGATGGGTACACTTGCATCTGTGTAAATAAAATTTGTACCGAAATACACCCGAGAGATTTGTACCAGTTTGGCCGCTAAACAATATGGATCAGACACCAGACCAGATAAAAAAAATAAAACAAGCTCAGCGAACTCTTTGGGTCGGTATTTTTTTAATTGTATTGGTGGGTACCTTGATAGCAGTTTATTTTATATTCGTTAATCCTGTAGGGGAAGCTGAGGATGTCATTAATACGAACGTTCCAGTCGTGGCAGTTGATACGTCAAACTGGCAGATTTATACAAGTGATACCAGTGGTTATTCGATAAAATACCCGGATAATTATTTGGTGAAGACGGAGACTGAGGGATATGTGGTTTTTGATCCGATATCGATTGATTCACCAAGTATTACTTATTTGCATATAAGCGTGACTGTTGAAGATAATGATTTTCATACATATCGGCTGGGAGTGTTAACTAATACGGCGGTTGACAATGATAGTCCGATTAATGAAGAAGATGTAGTAATTGATGGTTTAGACGGGAAAAAGATTACTCTCAAGAATGCTCTAGGAGAAACTGTAATTCATTATATAGTTTCTTATCTTGGTAAAGTGTATGATATCTCGGCAGGTGATTCTATTGGTGCCGATGTTTTAAGTAATTTTTTATCAAACTTTCAAATAACCCAGTTGGATGATGGCATTGATATTTCTGATACAAATGAATTTAGTGGGAAGCAGTGTGTTGGTAATAATGACTGCGGCGCGTATCCTTGCATAGAGGGTACTTGCCTAGTTAAAGAATGTGCTGACGACTCTGATTGTATAGCCGGTACTTGTGGGGTGTATGTAACGCCTGTACCGGGGTATTGCACAACGATGGACTCTTTGTAAAATTTAATTATAAAAATGGACCAACAACCAACCCCCGCCCCAAGCCGGCCTCCAAAACATCACGTTGTTGCCTGGCTCATCATCGCCTTTATCGTCGTGGTCGCTGTATTGGCGGTGGCAGTATACTTTGTGTTTATGAAAAAGGCACCCATTGAAGATTTAAAGACTGTTGCCACCGTGTCGTACGTTGACGATATCATTGGCTTTTCGTTTGAGTACCCCGAGACGTGGAAGACGTACACAGAGCGAGATGGCGATGGCGGTGCGCTGATTGTTTTTGAAACTGATAGGGATTTTATTGAACCCACTCCATGGATTTCAGTTAAAAAAGATCTGGCACTGAAAGATGAATTTGCTCGATTAGAAAAAAATGATCAGAATAAGAATATAACTGCAAGGCAATTTACACTTAAGGGTTACCCCAGCGCAGCGATCACTTATACATATCAAGGAGAGGCAATGAAGGAATATCTTGCTTTCGCTGGTGAGCATACATATATTTTTTCATCGCGGAAAGATGATCAGGAAATGTCAACACTCATCCGCTCATTCAGCCCCCACTTTGATTCATTCTTTTCGCATCCATATGTCTTAATAGACAACGGAACTGGCAGTTATGGCGGAAGAGTTTATCTTGTTACAGAAGGCCTGAAAAAGAAAATATATGAAATTTCTGGAATGATTTTAAGTACGTATCTTTCACCAAACAACACGTATTTACCCATCTTAAGTGATTCACAAGTTGTTGATGGTCGTTATACAACCTTGGAAATTGGTATTCTTAATATCCGAACTGAAGAATACGGTATGATTGAGAAGTGGAGAGACCGGTCGATTACTCCCCATAGTTTTAATTGGAGTGAGGACGGTAATACCTTTTACTACGCAGAGATTGATCATACCGAAGAAGTTACCACCTTGTTTCAAGTTGATCTAAGTATGCCTAGTAACAAGTTGACCCGCCAGGAAATTATTTTTGATGACGCAGAAAATTTACTCAAAGGCAACGTTCGGTTGGTGGGGGTGGTTGATAACATTATGTATCTCAATGCAACCTCCCAAGCGGTTGACGCGATGGGTCGCGGTATAGTTGATTACAATCCAGGGAAGCTATCAATACACAAGGTGTATACAGTGGCGCTCTCCGAAGGTAAAAAGGCGCAGCCAAAGCTACTTCTTGACTTAAGTAATTCAGAAACATACGCCATCTCACTTGAGTGGTATAGCCAGCTTGCGTGGGTTGAAGATTCAATGCTAAAAATAGCCGATCTAGATCTCGTGACAGTCAAATCATTTGAAGTCGATGCCGATCTTGGCGGGTCGTATATTTCTCATATATCACCCGATTCTCAATACGTGGTAAATACTACACAAAACTCTACTACTCAAACAGCATACATGGAGTTGATCAATATTCAGACTGGAGAAAGGGATCGGTTTGATAAATTGAGTTCCAGTATCGGCGGTATCTGGACGCCGGACAGTAATTTTTTCGTTTTTAAAGCTGAACAGGCCGAGGTGCTTGATGTTGAGGCTAAGGAGTTTATTAAAATTAAAGACACTCACGAAGGTAGGACGCTTGAAACCTGGAATATTGCAGGATTTATGAATGATATGAATTGATAAATTCATTAACCATATTATTAAAAAAAAATTAAAATACCCGAAATTAGTACTCTTGACTTGAGGTAATTCAATGAGCAACAGCTGAGGTCTCTAGCTATGTGGGTGGAACGAATACTTAATAGAAGAGTGTGCAAGCGATGAAGAGCGTCTGAATCCCGAATGGACTATGCGGTCTGCATGCCACCCCGGTGCCAGGATATTGTACGACCATCGACGTTTTATAGTGAAATTTATATAATTTGGTGATTAGCACTCTTGACACGAGAGTGCTAATTGAATTATAATACCTGTACAAGCTTATGAAAGACCGAAAAAAGGCTATACTTAGCGCTATTATAGATGAACATGTAGCTGGTGGCCGTACAGTGGCCTCAAAATCTCTTGTGGATAAGATTGATTTTCAGCTATCACCAGCTACCATCCGCAACGAAATGGCCTCTCTGGAGCGAGAAGGCCTCATTTATCAGCCGCATACCTCAGCTGGTAGAATACCTACTGAAAAGGGCTGGCAATACTATATAGAAAATTTTTTAAATGATGAAGAGCTGGTTGATGAGCAAAAGGAAATTATCGAGCAAACTTTCAATAATACTGATAAAAATCTAGATTCAGCCGTCAAAGAGGTAGCCAAGTGTCTAGCTGAGATTTCCCAAGATGCTGTATTCGTAGGGTTCGGCGAGAACAACGTATATTACACCGGTTTATCAAACTTATTTAAACAGCCGGAATTTAAAAATATTGATCTTGTCTTTCATATGTCAGAGATTGTCGATCACCTAGATGATGTCATTGCGGAATTGTTTAACGATGTAACAGACGCCGCCCGAGTATTAGTGGGGACAGAGAACCCATTTGGCAATGAGTGCAGCACTATTTTTGGAGCGTATCAAATCAAGGGTAAGGAGCCGGGATTATTCGGCATCCTCGGACCGATGCGCATGGATTACAAAAATAATTTAGCTCTAGTAAATTATACGAAGAAATTATTTTCTAATACGTAGTAATAATATGGATGAAGATTTAAAAGATGAACAGTCAGAAGTCAGTCTAGATCAATTGCAAGATGACCTGAAGTTGGCCCAAAAGAAAATGGAGGAGTACATGAACGGCTGGAAGCGGGCTAAAGCTGACTATATAAATTTGAAAAAGGAAACGGATAAAAAACATCAGGAGTTGATACAATTCGCTAACGCTGGATTAATACTAGAAATGCTTCCCATCCATGACAATTTCAAACGGGCCTGGGAGCACGTACCTGATAATTATAAAAAAGGTGAGGAGTGGCTCAAGGGCATCGAGCAGATAAAAAAACAATTTACTGAGCTATTGAAAAATATGGGTATTGAAGAAATTAGAACTGTTGGGGAAAAATTTAATCCGGAGGTGCATGAGGCCGTAGCTAAAGAAAAATCTGAAGATATAAAGAGCGGTAGGGTTATAGAAGAGGTAAAAACAGGCTACAAACTATATGATAAGGTTTTAGATCATGCCAAAGTAAAAGTAGCTGAGTAGCAGCTATCCTGAACTAGATTCAGGATCCCCGATTAAATTGTATTGAGATTCCGGATCCCGCCATAGGCGGACAGGCAAGTCTGGAATGACAAAGTTTAATAAACAATTAATTGCCCTAATAGGCAGAAGGAACAATCGACTATGTCAATTGTAAGATGGAGACCAACCTGGGATGCCTTGGCCATTGAAAAATTTTTCGAGGACGTACCCATGACACATAACACACCTGGCTTTACGCCAGCTCTGGATATATATCAGGATGCCAATAATGTATTCGTGGAAACACCTTTGGCCGGTATTAATCCGGAAAAAGTGGAAGTCACAATAGAGAATGATATTTTGAAAATTGAGGGGAAATCCGAACACAAGAGTGAAGTGGACGAAAAAAATTATTATCGCCGAGAGGTGCGGACTGGCAGTTTTTATCGGGAGGTAGCTATGCCTACCAATGTACAGGGAGATAAGGCTGAGGCAGTATTTGAAAACGGTATGCTTAGGATTACTATACCTAAGACAGAGGCAGTCAAGCCAAAATCTATCAAGGTATTGATTAAGAATAATAAGTAGTATCCGAGTACGGGCTAGTCAGCATCTTAGCTGGCGCCCCGAGGCCAGGAAAATAGAACACCCCCTTTTCGTTCTTTTCCTGGCTCCGTGGTAGACAAGATATTAAATAACGATTTAATTATCAAATTATGAAAATAATTGGCAATTCATCAAACAAATTTGGAAGCGGCGACAATAAGCCGGATAAAATTCGCATTGATGCGAAGTGTCCGGTCTGTGGTAGTCTGTACGATTTTGGCCTACTGGATGTAATCCAGGAGGAGGATGGCTCCACGCTGATGTATATCAAATGTACGGTGTGCCAAAGCGCGGCTTTGTCCATAGTTGCCCTGGGTGCATTTGGTATCAAAGTTGCCAGCGTATTAACTGATTTGGAGAGGGATGAAGTAACGCGTTTTCAGGATGAGTCCAGTATCAAAAGTGAAGAAGTATTGGATATTCATGAAGCGCTGGAATTAACAGATAATTTTTTAAATCAAATTGATTAAGAATAAAGAAAGGAATTATAAAAAATGAGTAAAATTCTCGGAATTGACTTAGGCACGACCAACTCGGCTATTGCGGTGATAGAGGGTGGCGAACCAAAAGTCTTAGAAAATAAGGAGGGGAATAGAACTACGCCTTCGGTGGTGGCAATTTCCAAAACTGGCGAGAGATTAGTTGGGCAGATTGCCAAGCGTCAGGCCGTGACTAATCCGGCCAATACGGTTTATTCTGTAAAGCGTCTTATCGGCCGCCATTGGAATGACGAAAAAGTACAGCAGGACGTAAAAATCATGCCGTATAGCATTGTCCAGGCGGGTGAGGGTATCAAAGTAAAAATGGGTGATAAAGAGCATACGCCCCAGGAGATCTCTGCCATGATCCTGCAAAAGCTAAAAGCTGATGCTGAGGAAAAAATTGGGGAGAAGATCGAGGAAGCGGTTATTACTGTGCCGGCCTATTTTGACGACTCCCAAAGGCAGGCCACTAAAGATGCTGGTGAAATAGCCGGACTAAAAGTAAGACGCATCATCAATGAACCAACGGCTGCCGCTCTGGCCTATGGTTTTGAAAAAAAGAAAAATCAGCAAATTGCGGTATACGATTTGGGCGGCGGTACTTTTGATATATCCATACTGGATGTGTCAGCCGATACCGTGGAAGTAAAATCCACTCATGGTGATACCCACCTCGGTGGTGATGATTTTGATAAGAAAGTCATTGACTGGCTGGTAGACGAGTTCAAAAAAGATCAGGGCATTGATTTGTCCAATGACCAAATGGCTCTACAGCGTCTCAAAGAAGGTGCTGAGAAAGCCAAGATTGAGCTCTCCACTACCCAGGAAACGGAAATTAATCTGCCGTTTATCACCACGGATGAGTCCGGGCCCAAGCATTTAACCCTGAAATTGACCAGAGCCAAGCTGGAGGATTTAGTCAGTGATTTGATTGAAAGAACTATCGAACCTGTCAAAAAGGCTTTAGCTGATGCCAAGCTGGAAACTAAGGATATCGAAGAAGTGATCATGGTGGGTGGTATGACTAGAATGCCAAAAGTATTAGAAACTGTGGAAAAATTCTTTGGTAAAAAGCCCCATGTCGGCGTTAACCCTGATGAGGTGGTAGCTATCGGCGCGGCTGTGCAGGCTGGTGTACTACAGGGGGATGTCAAAGATGTGCTGTTGCTCGATGTAACTCCATTATCTCTGGGTATAGAAACTATGGGTGGTGTCTCCACTCCATTAATAGAACGCAACACTACTATCCCCACTTCCAAATCTCAAATTTTCTCTACCGCTGCGGATAACCAAACCTCGGTAGAAGTGCATGTCTTGCAAGGGGAGCGCTCCATGTCCGGCGACAATAAAACATTGGGCCGGTTCATGCTCGGCGGCATTCCGCCATCTCCCAGAGGCGTACCACAGGTCGAGGTTAGCTTTGACATAGATGCCAACGGTATCCTCAATGTAAAAGCGGTAGACAAAGCCTCAGGCAAAGAGCAGTCTATTACTATTACGGACTCTTCGTG
>JADFTK010000041.1 GCA_022560375.1 Patescibacteria group bacterium | reverse complement strand
GGGTACATGCTCTTTCACTTACCTCACGCTCCTCCCGAAGAAAATTGATGTCCATCCTTCACTAAAACATCAATCAAATTCCATGGAGGAAGTAAATGTCAAACAAGCACAACACAGTTGGCCAACTGGTAAACGGACCCAAAAGCTTGGGCAAACAAATCACTGTCCACCCAAATAACGGCGAAGATTTTTCCGGTAAAGTTCTCACCGTGAATTTACATTCAGCGGTACTCATGACAGACGATGGTAAAAAGTCAGTCTCGTTTACAACCAGCGCCAGTGTTAGCAGACGTTAGCGTAGTTCAATACTACAACAATTTAAAAACCGCCTCGGAATATTCCCAGGCGGTTATTTTTTTGTATTGACTTAACAATTTGGATCCATGGCCAATGTATTATTCAAACCGTTTCGTTCATATACCGCTGGCATATTATTAATCAGCGACGTTTTAAAATCGAAACATTTATCCAATGTTCCATGGATAATTAGCTTACTCAGTAAATTAGAATCTACAGCATCAGTTCTGGGAAATAATGACTGCTGCAATATTATTGTGAGCTGCTCTCGTTTCTCCATGGCAGTAAAGGCACAGGCTTGCACGAAATAATACACGTCCTCAGGTGTATATGGCGTTTTCTTCCCACAAAGTTCATCACACAATACTGATTTCACTTCTTCCGAGGCCCAGCATCCATAGGTGCGATTAATCCCCAGCGCCATCTGATCACGATTTACCTCCATGCCACTAATGATCTTAGTCATCAATTGTAACATGTAGTCGATGAGAATAGTTGAGTCTGGTAGAATAATCCTCTCAACTGACGATTGAGAAATATCCCGTTCTAAGGGAGTTGCAATATTCTCTAAAGCCGCAATTGTATTACCACGTAATACACGTGGCATGCCTCGCTCCCGTTCATTGAGAATTGTATTCTTTTTATGAGGCATGGCCGATGAACCTTTTTGCTTCTTCTTTCTCGGCTCGATGACTTCACGATAAGCCGTCTGCCCAAGGATGAAGTTATCCAAGGCTATTTTCTCCAGCACGCCGCCCAAGATGGCAATCTCCGATAAAAATCGAGCGATAGAGTCCCGCAGTACTATCTGGCTAGCCGCCGGTCTGACCTTAAGCTTAAGAATGTTTAATACCTCGCTTTCCAACTCAGGACTTATGGAACCATAATTTCCCATGGCACCAGAGCATTTAGTCATTGACAACTGATCTCGAATACTAACCAGCATCTGTCTTGATTGACGAAGTCCGTCAAGATAAACACATAACCGCCCTGCGTAGGTGATTACTCGCCCATCCTGTCCATGGGTCACTCCCATGCAATAAGTCCACATATGGCGACCGGCTATGTGGGTAAGTCTCTCAATAAGCACATCCAAATCCTGAAGGATTATATCCATGGCCTTTAGCATGAGCAACGCCTGAGCCGGATCTTCCGTGTCATACGAAGTGATACGCTGGTGGAAATCAGCCCTCAGTTCAGTTGGTAAACTTTGCCGGACAATGTCCACGAACGCCTGCAGATCATGCTCAATTTCTCTGTCTCTAGCCTCCACTGCTCTGACAGTAAATTTAGCCGCCTTTCTAATACGCAGGTACTTTTCTTCAGGATAGTCTCCCAAGTTTACCCGTGCCTTGATAACAGCTAGCTCAACCACCAGCCACATCTTGAACTTCATTCCTAAAGTCCAAATGCGACCAATCTTCTTTGGCGTATACCGTTCTATCACGATATCCTCCTGTTAGTTAATGTTAATGTTCTATTTCAAATTATATTACCTTACCACCTAGATCACACTTTAGTCAATAAAAAAAGTCTCGGCTCTTATATTAAAGAACCGAGACATTAAATACACTAGCTTATTTCCTGACTTCCGACCGGAAATCACGGAAGATTTTTCCCTCCTTAGCTTTGGGTGAGGTTGATACCATACCAACTGGCACACCAGTGTGCAGTCTGATCAGATTAAATATCTCATCAAACACGGCTGGTAATTCTGTCGATCCGTACAGTTCAGTATTTCTCAGATCGACATGAATATCCTCGTAACCAACCTGAACTTGCTCTAGACGCTCAATTGGGGACGGAAAATCTGGCGCCCGACATACATTTCCATTGAGACGATATTCAGTAGCAAATTTCAGATTTAGCTTAATACCAGACAACCAATCTATTCTAGTCAAGGCAATTACATCTGCTCCATTTGACTGTGCAGCGCACGCATTTACGTAGAGATCTGGCCAGCCAGGTTCCCGTCCACGTTTGGTTGTAGCACCAAGCTCATTCAGTAGAACCTGAATATACTTAGCCACAACCACCTCATCTGGATTATCATCTGAATTAATCAACTGACGATACTCATCGAGAAATTCCTGACGGGCCACCGGGTTACATTCCTTTAGGGCACTGAAAAGTTCAGGATGCTCTTTAGGAAACAGCTCTGCTTCCTGTCGATCCCACATCCCGGTTGGAAATGGACCCCAGCCAACACGTGTCGGATCCAGCTTATCTACTAGAATAACCGGACCGAAATATTCCATGGGAATACAACTGCAAAAGGCCCCAGCCTGTGCTGACGTCTGAGTTGTTGAGCTATAAGGATAAGTCCCCTTTCGAGTTAGACCGTAGCCTTGGGTCATACCAATTAAAGTTGGTACATTGGCTTTAGCACGCTCCAGTAATAGAGAATCAATATCCGTAATAAAACCACGAATATTCTCGAAATGAGCCAACAGATGCTCGGTCACCATATCAGGAGAATACTCCTTAAGATCATAAATTTCCGTAGGAGCACGTCCACTAGATTCTGCTAAATCCGCCTGGCACTTTTGCCACTCTACCAACACTTTGAAATTAACTTCAAAGCACTCATAAAATGTTTTTACCCATTGACGCAAGGTATCTGGAAACTCCAGATGGCCAATTTCTGGTCCGATCCGAAGATCGATTCCCGCAATCATCGGAGCAATGCCTCGCTTAGTTGTGCCCACTGCATCGGCCCCTTTGCGCATTTCCAAGTAAGCCTCTAGCATACTATGATATGGTAGATATATCGGTGCTTTACGACTGATAAAAAGTGGAGCATTTGGCAATCGTCCAAGAGTAGATTGAAGCTCGTTAATTTCCGTTGAAAATCTGTCGAGATCCATCAACACCCAGTCACCAATAAATGACTCCTTGTTATCAGCCCATCCACACGGTATAAGATGGAAAATAAATTCCTTCTCACCATCTGGGGTCATGATGTACCTTGTTCGGCCGGTATTAGCTCCACCCGATACTCTCAGGAAGCAATCAAAGTGATCGCTTATAGAGCTTTCTACTGCACCCTTACCGCTATCACCCCAGCCACTGCCGACCAGAGTTACCCATCGGCGTCCATGTTTTAAATCATAAAGATGCTCAAGCCATTCTACAGCATCAATCATTGTAGTGTTCCTCCACACTCGTATTGTTAATGTTTCTATTTTTACTATTTCTATTTTTACCAATTAAATCACCTTACCACCTACTCTATGATATCGTCAACTTGACCCCCGACGTACAAATGATAGGCTTAGTACAAATAAAATAAAAAACATGGGGGGGACCATGATCTTCTTAATTACTGTTTTTCTGACGTTACGTCCCATAGCTGAAACAGATAGCACTTTAGTACAACTCTGCGAAGCACGCAACTTAGAATACGAAGAAATACTTTCAGTGTTCCAAACACTGGATTCGACATTACTGATCGAGCAAAAATATTACCTCGACTCTAGTAGCTACTACACTATTAATGTGTTATCCGATGACATCAGTGTCGATTCATTTCAAACCATCCTAGACGTGACTCTACCACCGTCCTCAATTACCACATCAGAGTACCATATGGTTATTTCGCACAAAGTTGATGGCGAGATGCCAGATACGTGCACTGTGCTAATTATCTGCTTCTACAACAAAGCAGCAGAAAACAATCTGCCTATTGCTAGGCTCACCTATTGTACCTCCACGGGTACACAAAGGTATGAGTATATTACTCAACCACGCAGTCTTCACTACCTACGAGAATCAAAAACCCTGTCCTACTAATGTGAGACGGGGTTTTTTATATTATTTACAATGCTGATTCCAAATCTGCTAACTTCTTTTCAATTAGTTCAACCATACCCTTTTCTAAACCTTTTTTCAGACCGTCATCAATGTCCTCTAATTTACCTTCACTATCTCCAAGTTCTTCTACAGCCTTATTGAATAATTCTCTAGTTTTGGCAATTTGTGCCTTCATCGTTTCTCTGCTTTCATCCGTAAACCCATCTTTAGCTTCAGCCATAGAAGTGGAACCTACCTCCGCCTGATTAACTTCTACCCATAAACCATCCTCAGCATCCTTGGCCATCATGGCAATCTCCTTCATTGTCTTAGCTGCTTTTTCTGCTTGCTCTCTAATTTCTCTTAATTCTCTCATAAATTTAATATATTAATAATAATTATACAATAATATCATTTATAATGTTTTTTGTCAATGGTTACTCCCATTCAACAGTACCCGGGGGCTTAGAAGTAATATCATACAACACCCGATTCACCTCTCGTACCTCATTGGTGATCCTTACTGATATTTTGGCCATTAAATCATGGGGTATTTTCGCCCAGTCAGCAGTCATGAAATCTTTCGTAGTAACTGCCCGAATGATAATAGGATACCCATAGGTACGGTTATCCCCTTGTACACCGACTGATTTGATAGTAGGTAAGACAGCAAAGTACTGCTGGATATTTTTGTGAAGCCCCGACTTCTCAATCTCCTCTCTGACTATCCAGTCCGCACTTCGAACAATGGCCAACTTTTTTTCAGTCACCTCACCTATGATACGGACTGCTAGCCCTGGGCCTGGAAACGGTTGTCTGGCAGTAACCTCAGTTGGAAGTTTTAACAATCTACCAACCTTTCTTACCTCATCTTTATAAAGGTCACGCCAAGGCTCAATGAGCTTGAAGCCAAACTTCTTAGGCAGGCCTCCTACGTTATGATGGGATTTGATTACCGCCGCAGTTTTACCCACACTTATGCCTGACGTTATGACATCAGTATACAGGGTCCCCTGAACCAACCATTTAATTTTGCCTATTTTTTTAGCTTCATTTTCAAAAATTCTAATAAACAGCTCGCCGATAATTTTCCGTTTTTTTTCTGGATCAGTTACCCCTTTTAACTTACGTAAAAACTGTGCCTTGGCCTTTATGACTTTCAAATTGATTCTCTGATATTTACGGAAGGTTTTAATTACCTGTTCAGATTCGCCGTGCCTCATCAATCCCGTGTCTACGTAAATACATGTTAGCTGACTGCCAATTGCTTTATGTACTATAGTAGCAGCCACAGAGGAATCAACCCCTCCGGATAGCGCACATACCACTTGATCCTTACCAACTATCTTTTTTATTTCGTCAATTTTATTATTTATAAATTTGCCGGTTGTCCAAATGTGTTTGACTCCAGTCAATTTAATAAAATTAGCTATCATCTTTTGCCCATTGGTAGTATTGGATACTTCAGGATGAAACTGTAAACCAAAAATTCTTTTTTGGTAATTAGCAATAGCTGCATACCGGCAATTATTTGAACTGGCTAACGTCTTATAACCTTTGGGCAACTTAGTAACCTTATCGCCATGCGACATCCAGGTTAGTTGATCTATTTTTAAACCTTTGAATATACCAGTTTTTTTACTAATGCGAATTCTCGTCGGACCATATTCCTTCTTCTGACTGGTACTTACCTTTCCACCATTTAAATAAGCAATTAATTGAAGGCCATAGCACACTCCTAGTATTGGTATACCCAATGCAAAAACGGCCCGATCAACAAGCAGGGCCCCTTGGCCAGTGACACTTTGTGGTCCACCGGATAATATTATCCCCCGGCAGGCCGATAATTTCTTTAAGGGTGTATTGAAGGGCACTAGCTCCGCATGCACGCCTAATTCACGAATACGGCGTACGATTAAGTGGGAATATTGAGAGCCAAAATCAAGGACGTAAATTGATTCATGTATCATCTTAGGTAATAAATGAAGATTCGAAAGCCCATTTAGAGCATTGAGTGATTTGAGCTTGGGTCAATATACCTGATTTTAGCAATAATTGCTTCTCTTCATATATATTTGTTTTATACATCTCGGGACCATCGGTATTGATTGTAAATTTAACATTATGGCGTAAATAAGTTCTGATTATTCGCTTTAATTCAGCCATGTTCTTGACGACGCTATTTCTCAGATTTGAGGTTGGACATGTTTCTAAAACTATATTCTGATCAACAATATCTTCCATTAATTTTTTATCCTGAGCACATATTAATCCGTGTCCAATTCGTTCGGGCTTAATTTCTCTGACCACGAATCGCATTTCATTCAGGCTACCTTGTTCGCCGGTATGGATAGTTATGCCTAATCCGGCTCCCCGAGCGCGTTTAAACAATTTAGCGTGTTGTTTCATAGAAAAAGATTGGCGTTGGGGCCCGGCTAAATCAATTCCCACCACCCCCTGTTGCGCATAATAAATTGCTTTGTCTAGGATTATAGAATTTTGCTTGAAAGTAAGAGTTCTATCCATCATCAGGATTAATCCGGCTTTGACTTGAGGATACTCAAGCAGCGCCTTATCCAGCCCCCATATAGCCGACATGATGATATGATCCAAATCCTTTTCCCCGCCCCGATTTCTAAACATAGGATTGAAACGCAGTTCCTGAAGCACTATATTACTGGCTCGATAACCTCCGCCGATGACGCTTTTTACTGATTCTTCTATTGGCTCAGGTGATGATTGGATAAGCTCCGTCCAGTAAAAAAAATTTTTATGCATGGCATCTAGGGACTTATTTTTCTCCCTACCGGTCATGGTAATCATATCCTCGAATTCCCAATAATCCTTACTGGGCAAGCGGATGCCCCGGCGATGGGCGATGGACCATAATATCGCCGGATCTACTGATGATCCTAGGTGAGCGTGTAATTCTGCACTGGGAGTACTTGTTTTTTTTGGCATAAATATTATTTAATAGTTTGGGGCCGGCTTGGTTATGGTTACCCCATGAGGATGAGATTCGATCAAACTGACATTAGTAATTTGGATAAACCTTGCTTGCTTCGATATATCAGTAATTGTTTTGGAGCCAATATATCCCATACCACTTTTCAGGCCGCCGATAAGTTGCCAGATGACGTCCTTCACCGGACCTTTGTACGGGACAATTCCTTCAATCCCTTCGGGTACGTATTTGGTATTGTCTTTTTGAAAATATCTATCCGAGGACTGGCCTTTGGCCATAGCACCCAGGCTACCCATGCCTCTGAATGACTTAACTAATTGACCTTTGATGCGTAGAGTTCTGCCCGGAGCTTCTTTGGTACCAGCTAATAATGAACCTAGCATCACGCTGGATGCTCCGGCCGCCAAGGCTTTAACTATATCTCCAGAATATTTAATGCCCCCATCAGCGATGACGGGAATATTCTTTTTCTTAGCCACGGCTACTACATTCTGAATAGCTGTCAATTGCGGTACACCGATACCAGCTACCACCCTTGTCGTGCAGATAGCACCCGGCCCTATACCAACCTTCACAGCATCTGCAAAAGTGACTAAGGCCGCTGCTGCCTCTTTAGTGGCGATGTTCCCAACTACTAAGGGTGCCTTTATAGATTTTTTCATGCGCTTAGCGCTTTGAATAATCCGTACACTATGTGCATGGGCGCAATCCAAAAATATGGCACTGGCACCAGCCTGGTCCAGAGCCTTAGCTCTTTCCATATCGTGTGGTCCGACCGCCGCCCCGACCTGCACTTTCTTAGCACGCGCCTGCCTCACCATGGCTACTTCTTCAGCGATAGTACAATTTCTGTGAACTACAGCCAGGCCACCCAATTTACCTAGAGCGATCGCCATTGGCGCATCACTGACAGTATCCATAGCAGCCGATATGATGGGAATATTCAGAGTCAACTGCTTAGTCAGCTGGGTATGCAAAACAACCTCACTACGCACCACAGCTGAGCGACGTGGTTCCAGTAAAACGTCGTCAAAGGTGAGGCCAATTGTGAGTTTTGGTACCGCCATAAGCGGATAATAGTCTATAATATTTGCTTAATATTATAGCACGGTACTTTTAATAAATCCACCTTAGAATGACTCGGGAGTTTTAGCATCCTGAATACTATAATCCCCCACTCTCACACGCTCAAGCTCTTTGATATATCCTCCAGTATCCAAGTCTCGGCCGATATCTCTGGCCAATGAGCGAATATAAACTCCAGATCCGCAAATTACTCGCAATTTCAATTCTGGCCAATGGTATTCTAATAGTTCAATACTTTTGATGAAAACGCTTCTAGGCCCTAGCTTAACCGGCTCACCTCGACGGGCAAGCTGATATGCTTTTCGGCCGCCTACTTTTATAGCACTATACTTGGGGGGTACTTGCTTTATATCTCCCTCAAACTTTTTTATAACTTCTTTTAATTTTGCTACGTCCGGGGGATGGTCAACTTGGATTTTATTTTTTACACCTTCCGCATCATCAGTAGTGCTTTCCTCTCCTAAACGTATAGTGGCCATATATTCTTTTTCCATTTTTACTATACCCGAAAGTTTCTTGGTGGCCTCACGTCCGATAGCCACTACCAAAACACCCTTGGCCAGAGGATCCAGAGTGCCTGCGTGTCCAATTTTTTTGATACCTGTTTTATGGCGCAGTTGATCAATTACATCGTGCGAGGTAGGACCAACTGGTTTGTAAATGGCAAAAATACCATTCATATATTTATTGCTGTGCGAGTTTATTGATGGCTGGCCTTAGTCGACGATGTTCGCCGTGTCCGCCTTGGGCGGGAACTTATTTTAGCAAAAGATAAAGTTTTCCACAAAGTGGTGGGAGTTCTAACAAGGTTTCCTAAGATTCCGTTATGAACTACTAACATCCTATTTTATTTTGTGAAAACGAATGTTGAGAGAATTTCTTGCTCAATCGTGCCGAGCTGCGATTTATCCCATGCTGTCAAGAAAGTAATTTCATAAATACCATCATGCTCAATCATTACCCCATAGCTTAGGCCAGCACCCCCTATACTTACCTCGTATGCTAGCAGTCCATCGACTGCAACTTCACCAATCTTCTTTTTAAATGGTGCATTCTCATCGGTAAAGTAATCAGTTAAATTGTCATATTCTCTCTGGCCAATCCAACTTCCACCTCGAGCATGTTCACTATTAATGCTCGACCAAAATGAGACAACTACATTCTGCGAGTATGCTGGGTCAATCATTCTATTTTCTAACCTCTCTGTACTTTCTGGACTCTGAATAGAAATGACCTGTCCCGAAGAGTC
>JADFTK010000040.1 GCA_022560375.1 Patescibacteria group bacterium | reverse complement strand
ATGTAATAAACAATCTTATGAAAGCTCTAGTCTACCAAGGTAAAGAAAAAATAGTCGTCAAACAAGTGCCCAAGCCAACCATTGGCACACATGATGTGCTGATGCAAATAAAAAGCGTGGGGATTTGCGGTACTGACCTGCATATTTATCGGGGGGGCCTGAATGTTCCGCGCGGGACTATTCCCGGCCATGAATTCTCTGGAATTGTTGCCGCGGTTGGCCAGCACGTCCATAATGTAAAACCAGGTGACCGCGTAGTAGGTGAACATGTTGTTACTTGTAAAAAATGTTCCTTTTGTAAAATGGGCAAAGCAACCCTTTGTACTAATCGCCAAGTGATTGGCCTGCACCAGCCTGGAGCCTTAGCAGAATTCCTCTCCATTCCAGCTGACCTCGTATTCCCCTTCCCTAAATCAATTCATTTTGATGAGGCGGCTTTAATTGAGCCGCTTTCTATAGCTCTTTATGCCGTGCGTGAAGCCGGTTTCTTGCTCAACAAAAAAGTGGCAGTGGTGGGCCAGGGACCAATTGGCCTGCTACTCGATCAAGTATTATCCGCGGCTGGCGCCCTGGTTACCGGTATTGATATCAGACAAAATACTTTGACCTTTGCCAAAAAAATGGGTTGGGCACATCATACTATTAATACAAAAACGCAGAACCTGGCTAAACGCATGAGGGAAACTAAAGCCATAGATGGCTATAACAGAGTCTTTGAAGCGGTGGGCAGCGAAGCAACGGCCGCCATGAGTTTTGCCATTGCCCGCCGGGACGGGGATGTATTTCTCCTAGGTATTTTTGATTCACCAGCCAAGCTTGATTTGATGAACATTGTAAAAAAAGAACTAAACGTGTTTGGGTCTTGGACCTGCGCTTACTCATTTCCTGAATCGATTGAATTAGTGTGGCGTAAAAATGTCGACCTCAAAAGTCTCATTACCCACACCTATCCATTTGATGAAGGCCCACGGGCTTTTGCTGAAGCCAACAGCTACTCGGATGAAAGAATAAAAACAATAATTAAATTTTAAATGCCAGAATATAAATTAATTTTAAAAGAAAAAGAAAAAGTGGCACGAGACACGATCTGCTGTCGTTTCGAAAAACCAGAAGGCTTCGATTACCAGCCTGGGCAATTCTTAACATTGATTAACGAAGATATACCAATCACAGACAAAAAAGGTAATCGCCGCAGCATGTCTATTGCCTCTTCGCCAACCGAACCGTTGATTCACATTACTATGCGTATTGGATCATCAGCCTTTAAGCGCAGTCTGGAGCAAAGCCAACCGGGAAATCGGCTAACTGCTCTAGGGCCTTTTGGAAAATTTGGGATGCCGGCCGACACCTCAATTCCCCTTGTTTTTCTGGCTGGTGGGATAGGCATAACACCTTTTCGCAGCATGCTAAAATATTCCATAGATAAAAAAATTCCTCGTGATATTTCACTATTCTATTCCAATAGCTGCATGAAAGACTCGGCCTATTTAAATGAATTACAAAAATGGACCGATGACAATGATTTTATTAAATATACACCCACTATGACGGATAAAGACCACGTAGAGCCTGAATGGACTGGTAGTGTTGGCTTGATCACGCCAGAACTGCTCAGAGATAATCTGCCTGATATCATGAGACCAAACTATCTAATTGTCGGCCCACCAGGCTTTGTAGAGGCTATGGGTAATCTGCTACACGAGCAAAAAATAAATGAGGATAAAATATTAATAGAAAAATTCACCGGCTACTAACAGAGATAGCCATCAATTTATTCACCCTTTTATGGGGTGTTTTTTAAATATTTAAATTATCTATCTTTGCGGCCAAAATAAAATCATTATCATGGAGACCGCCAATGGCATGTGTCCAAAGGGTAAAATCAACTTTATTATAATGCACACAAAAATCCGGATGATGTCCTTCCTTTTCCGCTAAATCCTCTACCTGCCTCAAAAAAGCCATCGCCGCCCTAAAATCTTTAAACTTAAAACGCTTTTTTAATGTATTAATGGACTTTCCTCCTTGCTTTTTTAGTTTAACTTCCCAGCCAGATACTTGTTTTAAATAATCACTTATCTGGTTATCAGATAATGGAGGAATACCCCCTTCGCAAGGCACACATTTTTTGGTTAATAAATTTTCAGTCATATAAGATACTGTATCTTAATTACTGATCATTGACAACTAATCTAAAACAATCCACTCTTATAAAAAATTTATGGCAAAATTATTTATTTTACATATCATATTGCCCATTTGACATAAGATGGCAGATGATTTATAATTTTTAAAAATACAGAAAAAGAAAGTAATTATACATTAACTAGTTTCAAGGAGGATCAAGATGTTTGAAATTAGCATTGATGTCAGCCCTTTTGAACAAGTGTGCTACCTTATTTACCGTCGTGTTAAAAAACTCCATCGAGTTCCATTTCTCATCCTGTGTGAAGCAATCGGTGATCTTGCCGCAGAGCATTCAATGGATAGAGACACGTATTATTCCTTTTGCTTACCAGACCAAGTGGCATTCGGCGGATTGGCGTATCCGCATGAGTTTTTTCTAAAACCGGAGTCATATCTGGATTCAACCAAACCTCCGCAACCACGGATGCTCAAACCGAGTTTCTGGCGAAGTATTATTCGGAAATACCGTGGTGAGGTAATCACCGACAAAGCTGTTATCAGCTTTGCCAGTGAAATATCAGCTAAGCTAGGCCTTGCAGCTTAAAGCTGACAATTCGTTACATCCCCCTCCGCTTAATCGCTCAGGGGGATTTTTTATTAAAAAATCCCCGCGTCATCGTAATGAATCAGCGGGGAATATATACGGCAACCGTGCCGTTGATCTATAACTACCCTAGTGGTACAGGTCTGGCACACAGACCATCGAGTGACCTCCACTTACATCCAAGGAAAACGCCGGTTGCCGTGTTGACACGCTGATGTCTCTCGAACAGACACTGAGCAATGTGTATAAGATCGTAATATCAACCTCAGCATCCAACGTACCAAACTTGATGCACGTTATCCATACAGACTTGGGCATTGGTCAATCTATCCTCAGTCGGGTAGTGGCTACACTTTAAGGCAAGTCACCTTATAAGTCAACGGTGATCCTTGACACATCATTAAAATAAGTTTATAATTACCTCTGCTACAAGCTCAAACTTTAAATTAATCGAGCAATATATGCAAAAATCCCTAAATATAAGGAAAAAAGGCGGTTAAATCGTATAATATTCACGTCGATTTGGTCCCGCCGCAAGCGGGATTTTTTGTACCCATTTAGTACACAGTTGCAAGTATAAGACTGAGATAAAAGGATATGACAACTGTAGTATCCACCAATTTCAGCCTTAGAGAGAACGTTAACAACTGAATAGGTGTAACAAGTATCTTCACGCTAAAATATTGGTTACGTATTTTAGCGTATTAAATAATGTAACTGCTACAAAATCCTAAAACATAAAATTCTGTGTTTTAGTGATTGCAATGAACAAGGGCGTATGGTGGATGCCTTGACATCAAAAGACGACGAAGGACGTAGGAGCCTGCGATAAGCCTCGGGGAGGTGGCAACCAACCTCTGATCCGGGGATGTCCGAATGGGGAAACCCGGCTGTGATTTAAACCACAGTCATCTGCACCTGAAATAACATAGGGTGTGTGAAGATTACCTGGCGAATTGAAACATCTTAGTAGCCAGAGGAAAAGAAAACAATTGTGCATTTCTTTTCGTCGCTCACGTACACTCGTGAATGACGATAAGTGATGTGCTTATTCCCTGAGTAGTGGCGAGCGAAACGGGATGAGCCTAAATCTTTTTTACGAAACTTTGTAAGACGCTTTGCGGATTGCAGAGGGGAGAAGCGCAAGCTGCTGTAATTGAGATGTTGCGAGGGAATTATATTTGATATCTTGCGAGTATCGACAGAAGCGAAACGGGGTTCCTTTTCTGTGACCGTGCCTCAGGCATGGTTCAGGGAAGGGATTCTTATATGCTTAGCTGAAAGCTCTGGAAAGAGCTACCATAGACGGTGATAGTCCGGTAAGCGAAAAGCGTGTAAGCTCTGCATAATTCTTCTCAAGTACCATGGGACACGTGAAATCCTATGGGAATCTGGGACGACTATTGTTCCAAGGCTAAATACTTTTGATGATCGATAGTGAACAAGTACCGTGAGGGAAAGGTGAAAAGCACCCCGGTGAGGGGAATGAAATAGTATCTGAAACCATATGCTTACAATTAGCTGGAGTCCGGCTTTGCCGGATGACAGTGTGCCTATTGAAGAATGAACCAACGAGTTAGTTCAGTACAATTTATCTAAGCCCGTGTAGGGCGAAGGTGTAGTGAAAGCGAGCGTTAACCCGCGACTTTATTGTACTGACTAGACCCGAAGCCAGGTGACCTATCCATGGCCAGGATGAACCTTTGAGAAATCAAAGGGGAGGTCCGAACCCACTCGCCGTGCAACACGAGGGGATGAGCTGTGGATAGTGGTGAAATGCTAATCGAACCTGGCAATAGCTGGTTCTCCTCGAAATAGCTTTAGGGCTAGCCTACGTATGGCACCCAGGGGTAGAGCACTGAATGGAGACGGATGGCTTTGCCTACCGTTTCCAACCAAACTCCGAATACTGGATATGCTATATACGTAGAGTCAGACAGTGGGGTCTAAGCTCCACGCGTCGAAAGGGAAACAGCCCAGACCGCCAAATAAGGTCCCTAAATCTAGATTAAGTGTGAAAGGTGGTATGGTAACTTGGACAACCAGGAGGTTGGCTTAGAAGCAGCCATCCTTGAAAGAAAGCGTAACAGCTCACTGGTCAAGTTTCCGTGCGCCGAAAATTACTCGGGGCTAAATCTAGTACCGAATTTGCGGATCCTATCCTTTATTGGATAGGGTGGTAGAGGAGCGTTTGTATTCCGCTGAAGTCAGATCGTGAGGTCTGGTGGAGGAATACGAAGTGAGAATGTTGGTATAAGTAGCAAAAATGGAAGTTAGAACCTTCCACACCGAAAACCCAAGGTTTCCTGGGCAACGTAAAACGACCCAGGGTTAGTCGGTCCTAAGGCGAGGCCGAAAGGCGTAGTCGATGGACAGCTGGTTAATATTCCAGCACCGTCTTGTGAAGTACCTTCACTGACGCATCAAGTAATCCCGAACGTATTCTGACTACATGCGTTGCCGGTCGCCATTGGCGATTGGCAGCAGGCAATGGCGCAAGCCAAAACCAATTCGGGACCAGAGGGTGCCAAGAAAAGGTGAAATTTTTATTCATAGGACGTCCGTACCGCAAACCAACACAGGTGGGTGGGCGCGCAGTGCGCTAAGGTGTTCGAGAGAACCCTCGTTTAGGAACTCGGCAAAACAGTGGCCGTACCTTCGGAATATGGCCTCCCATCTTCGGATGGGCGCAGTGAATGATCTCAAACGACTGTTTACCAAAAACACAGGTCCCTGCTAAATCGCAAGATGATGTATAGGGGCTGATGCCTGGCCAGTGTCAGAACGTTAAGGTAAGGGGTGCAAGCTCCGAACCGAAGCGCTGATGAACGCCGGCGGTAACTATAACCGTCCTAAGGTAGCGAAATTCCTTGTCGGGTAAGTTCCGACCTGCACGAATGGCATAACGATTTGAGAACTCTCTCAACGAGGGACTCGGTGAAATTACAAGACTCGTGAAGATGCGAGTTACCCGCGGCTAGACGAAAAGACCCCGTGAAGCTTTACTACAACTTGGCATTGAATTAGAGCTACGTTTGCTTAGCATACGTGGGAGACTTTGAAGCCCTGCCTTTGGGTGGGGTGGAGTCGAAATATGAAATACCACGCTAATGTGATTTTAATTCTAACCTAGTCCCGTGAATCCGGGACAGAGACAGTGTCTGGTGGGTAGTTTAACTGGGGCGGTTGCCTCCTAAAGAGTAACGGAGGCGTTTACAAAGGTTGGCTAAGCTCGGATGGAAACCGAGCTGATAGGGCAATGCCATAAGCCAGCTTTACTGCAAGACCTACAAGTCGAGCAGTTGCGAAAGCAGAACATAGTGATCCGACGATCCAAAATAGGATGGTCGAAGCTCATCGGATAAAAGCTACTCCGGGGATAACAGGCTGATCCCCTCCAAGAGTTCACATCGACGAGGGGGTTTGGCACCTCGATGTCGGCTCATCGCATCCTGGGGGTGAAGAAGCTCCCAAGGGTTTGGCTGTTCGCCAATTAAAGCGGTACGCGAGCTGGGTTCAGAACGTCGTGAGACAGTTCGGTCTCCTATCTGCCGTGGGCGTTGAAACTTGAGAAGGCTCTTCCCTAGTACGAGAGGACCGGGAAGAACGAACCTCTAGTGAACGAGCTGTCCTGTCAAGGGCAAAAGCTCGGTAGCTACGTTCGGCACGGATAAGCGCTGAAAGCATCTAAGCGCGAAGCCGTCTTCAAGATTAGGTTTCGTTATGAACTTCCTGGGAGACGACCAGGTTGATAGGCTTTACGTGTAAGTCCCGCAAGGGATTTAGCGGAGAAGTACTAATCAAGTCACATTGCAATCACTAAAAGGCTGAATTTTATTAAATAAAAATGAAAACTACAAAAAGTTTTTCACTGATATTTGTTTTTGTACTGGTAATTGTATTCTTCGGACTGATATTTTATCTGACACCAATACAATCTTAAAATCATTTGAGGCCTAGCCAATAACTAAAAATAGTTGCTGGCTAGCCTCTGGTGATTTAAGCGCCGAGGCTCCACCTGATCCCATCCCGAACTCAGCAGTGAAACTTGGTAGCGCCGATGATACTACGGTCGATCCGTGGGGAAAGTAGGCCATTGCCAGAACTATAAAAAAGCGTTCATAATCTTTATGAAGGCTTTTTTATTTGCTAATATTAGCGATAAATTACCAATTTATAATATTAACAATTACTGATATATGGAATGGTGTATTGACAAAAACAGCATATGTAGTATGATGACGTATGAAAATCTAATGCAACATGGATAGAAATAGATTAACCATTACCCTAAAAAAAGACCTCCTCGCTCTTATTGATGAAGTTATCGATGGAACGCGGATCAGAAACCGCTCGCACGCCATAGAATATCTGCTTAGCCAGTCACTGAAGCCTCAGGCTAATAAAGCATTCATTTTAGCGGCGGGTCGCGGCGTCAATATGCGCCCTTTCAACTACGAAATACCGAAAACGCTCATTCCTGCCAAAGGAAAGCACATAATTGAATACTCTATAGAGCAGCTGCGAGAAAGCGGGTTTAAGGATATATACATACTCGTGGGTCACCTGGGGGAAAAAATTGTTGCCCATTTCGGTGATGGCTCGCGGTTTGGGGTGAAGATAACGTACCTTAAAGAAAAAAAAGAACACGGCACAGCCGCTCCCCTCCGCCAAGCTAGCCAGTACCTTAAACGTACCCCATTTGTAATGATGTACGGGGATATATTAATTGATATTAATATCCGAGACTTTGGTGAGTTTCACCAATCCCACGGCCATTGAGCTACTATGGCGGTAACTTCCAGCGATAAGCCCTATGAATTTGGTGTGGTCAGAATGCATGGCAATAGAATCGCCAAGTTCCAGGAAAAACCTGATAACAAAAAAGGGGTATCACATCTGATAAATGCCGGTTTATTCGCTTTTACCCCAGAGATATTCAAATACGTTCCTAAAACCGGATATTCAATGCTGGAGAAGGATGTATTTCCAAAACTGATAAAAGAAAATAAACTTTACGGTTACTTATTCGAGGGCCAATGGTATGATGTCGGAACACCGGAAATCTACGAAGAGGTCCTCAAAGACTGGAAAAAATAAATGTAGTTGAGAAATATGCCTATCAATTTGAAAAATAATTGTCTTGATAGGTACATAAGCTCATTTACATAGAAAAATGCTAACCGCCTAACTCAAAGGAGTGAGATTTGAATTCTACACCCGTCGTCCGAAAAAAACCGGGGGAGGTAATTTATGTCCTCGGTCGACAATACGTCATTGTTAATACCTTCCAAACAGGGTACAACAGTGCCGTGTATGAAGCAAGGGATGGAGAAAAAGGCACGGATGTCCTCAAAATATATGGGGAAGGTGTGTCAATTACGACTGATCAAGTCGGAACTTTTCTAATCCACCTCAGAGACTACTATTGGCATCTTCACGCTGCCAAAGTACAGCTCCCACCGTACGATGACCGTATCCAAACCGCCAATAATGGCACCGGTGATACGTTTAACATTGTAGTTATCACTCCGTTCATGGGCGATAACTACGAAACCGCACTAAAACAGGCTAGTGATGGGAAGGCTTGTGTCAAAATCATGCGTTCCATATTCAAGAGCCTAGGTAATTTATTTACCAGCACCGAATGCAAACGCCTCAAAGTCGGCATTGACCTTATACCTAGAAATTTTGTGGGTAAAAAGGCAACTTACGTCGACTTGGTCCCACCTAAAATCATAATTGACAAAAAATACCTACTGGAGTGGCCCGAAGTAACTCATCCCCAAACTCGGCAAGTCGGTATTTACCGTCACTATGATAAAGTCGGCGTCATGCATGTCCTACTCGTGCAGATGGCCAGACTAAGACCGGAATTCTACCCTCTATACGTCGCGGAAATCAAGCGATATTACAAGAGGAAAAAACAGAATTTCGCTTTAGCTCGGTTTAATAATCGGCTAATTATACGCTCAATTAATGGCCAGGCAGCAGACGCCACCATCATCCGCGAACTTGGTTTCAGGCAAATCTATGATTTGCGGGAAATCGCCTGTTACTACGCTCACCGTAGTCTTATCTCTAATGAACAGCTGGAAGACGTTTTTAAAACCACGCACTTTCAAGACAAACCATTGACCAAAGCGGTATTACGACAAGTCAGGAACCTGCTTATTAAAGCAATTACCTGATTAACCAGCAAACTATATGAGGACGTTTTTTCAAAAAGCGTCCTCTTTTTTTTGCAATCTATTTATCAAGCTCAAGTATGAACTTTGACTATAATTATCTTGGCTCAAAAACGGCTCCGCATAATCAAAAAATTTCTGTTTAACAGCCAGCTTATCAAAATCAAAATAAGTGTCATCTAGATAACGTTCTTTATTAACAGCATCCTTGAGAAGAACGTCAGTCACTTCTATAGCCAAAGATTTTTCTGATGGCCGCACTAAACTAGCCATGTGTCCAAATTTCTCACCGCTTAATAAGGCCACTGCCTGCTCCCCTAATTTCATGGCGTAGTTACCATCTACCTCAGTCGGCGGGCCAGTTTGCAGAAAGTTACCCGGGAATAATGCCTTGCAGTCTACTCCTAATTCAGCAGTTATTTTTTCCTGTAACCCCAGAGCGACAAAATTTTTGCGCTTTACATTGAAGCTGTCACTACGATCGGTTTCCTGACTAATACCCGACACCTCTTTATCAAACTTTGCTTCTTCAGAAATAACCACCGTAGCGAAATTTCCATTCCTCTTATACCGGCTGGCTAATTTCTCCAGCACGCCATCCAAGCTTACTAATTTTTCTGGTGGAATTATTACATCAGCCAAGCCATAAGAGCTGGCGGCTGCTATCCAGCCAGATTGGCGGCCCAGCACCTCAATGATGAATATTCGAGAAAGTGCATAAGCTGCATCAATCTTCACCTCGTAGCTAAACTGGGCGGCATAATGCGCCGCCGATGGATATCCCGGAGACCAATAAGTTGCCTGCAGATCATTATCAATAGTTTTAGGGATGCCCACCACCTGAATATTCTCATTCTCGAATAATTTTTGTGCCGCTCCCAGAGTGTCATTACCGCCGATAGCTATAATATAGTCTATATCATTTTCCTTAATCCTTCTTTTGAGCATAGCCACGCCATCAGGAATTGCGTAGGGGTTGGTGCGGCTGGAACGCAGAAAAGTCCCTCCCATCATTTTTATAGGCTCGGGGTCAAAATCTGACAGTTTAATAATTTTTCCATGCTCTGCCAAACAAGCCCAACCAAAGAAACCCCCCAGTATATTCATCTTTTGCTGCTGAGCAGCTTTAATAACACCGTACAAAGTCGAATTTAGAGCCGGGGCTAAACCACCTCCGGTGAATACTAATACTGTTTTACCTTGGAGCATAATATACATATTGTACACTTTTTACAGCGCCTAGTGAAGAATGTCCCTTGACATTATACTTTAAATGTTATACTATTCCTTGATAAATAA
>JADFTK010000039.1 GCA_022560375.1 Patescibacteria group bacterium | reverse complement strand
TATCAGCCATTGGAGTACTTGGGTGGATAGTTTTTATTAAAAATAGAAAAAGTATTACAAATAGGACTTTTTTTTATTTTTCGATAATTTCAATTCTATGGAATTTGTCTAATTTTTTGGTATACCAATTTGATGCGGTATCAATAAGTTTTTGGTTTATTAAAATAAATATGTTTTTTGCAGTTTGGTATTCATATTTTTTATTTCAATTTCTATATATTTTTCCGAAATCAAGAGTTAAATTTACGAGATTATTTAAGGTTATTATATTAATTTCTATAATCACTTCTCTAATGGCTCTGACACCTTTGATATTGAAAGAAATAGGTGAATTGACACCTGATGGTCAAATTTCAAAAATTATAAATGGCCCAGCAATTCCATTATTTGGGATGGTAACAGCTGGACTAATAATTGCTGCAATCATTGTGTTGGTAAAAAAAATTCGTCGATCTAAAAATATCGTAAAGTTACAGTTACTTTATGTCCTTATAGGTACTTCTATTACTTTCACCAGCTATTTAATTTTTAATTTTCTTCTCCCGGCAATATTTAATAATCCATCTTTTATCCAATTTGGATCAGTGTTTACATTACCTTTAATTTTAATGACTAGTTATGCAATTATACGCCATCGTCTATTGGATATTCGTCTAATTATTTTAAGAACAGTAACATATTCTATAGTAGTTTTGGTTGTTTCTGTTACTGTAGTTGGATTAGCATTGTTATTACCTGAATTCTTAACAGCTTCTAATACTACTAGAATTTTTATTGCCGTGGCCGCATCAATTTTTATAGTTTTGGTTTTAGATCCGTTGAAAAAAATGATTGCCCGACTTACGGACAATCTATTTTTCAAGGCCAGTATTGATTTTCAGAAGCTAAGAACAAAATTATCAGAAGTCATAAATCGAGAGATTGATCTGGATATACTACTTTTTAACATGTCCAAGATACTAGAAAAGGATTTGAAAATTAAAAATGTAAGTATCTTTTTGGCCACAAAGACAGGGGGAGCATTCTATAGGCGTAAAGGACATGTAGATAAACAAGGTAAAAAGATTAGTGAAAAGGATCAGCAAGATACAGAAATACAGAGTCAAGATATTGATGATCGTATTGCGCATATCAATCCATTAATTAAATACTTAAAAAATACTAAAGATATTATCGTCCTAGAGGGATTAGAGAGAAAAATTGAGGACACGCAAGATGAAAGCAAGAGGAAAGAATTGGAATTATCCAAAGAAGCCCTCGATAACCTAGATTCGTCAGTGGTAGCCCCGGTAATAGTAGGTAACAGCCTAAACGCCATAATGATACTGGGCCCTAAACTCTCCGGTGATCCATACGGTTCTGAAGAATTGCATTTACTACAATTAATAGGTCCGCAACTGGCATCCGCTTTGGATAAATCACGTCTTTATGAAGAAGCCCAGCAGTTTGCCGAAAGACTAAAAAAGGAAGTAGCGGTTGCTACAGAAGACTTGCGCAGCGTAAATGCACAATTGCAAGAGCGTAATCAATTTCTGTCCGCACTTCAGAAAATTACCCGGCTGATAACCCAAACTTTAGATTTCAAAAAAGTAACTCAGTCAATTGCCGACAGTATTGCCACCGAGCTTGGGTACCTAGGCGGCATCGTCTTATTTTTGGGTAAGGACAGGCATAAATTATTCCCCGATGCCATTACCCAGGTACCCATTACCGAAAAAGTTTTGAAACTGTTACCCAAGCCGTTCACTGATTATTATGGTGATTTCCAGAAGGATAATAACCGCTCGATCAAAGCTATTAAAGAGGGGAAAGTCCAGATTGGCTCCAGTCTGAGTGAATTCATATCGCCGGCTGTTCCACCAAAATTCTGTGATGCCATCCAAAAGTTGGTTGGTCTAAAAACAATAGTAGCGGTACCAGTCTACTCTGAAGGTGAAGTAATCGGGGTCATAGATTTTTTACTCAAGAGCGATCCAGGCTCTCTAAAAGAAACTGACTTGGCAACTATGCGGGCGCTAGCCAACCAAACTGGCATTGTCTACCGGAATATTCAACTCTATAGGCAGCTACAGTCATCTAATAAGGATTTAGGCGAAGCTAATAAGCATCTACAACAGCTAGACCAAGCCAAGTCAGATTTTGTATCAATTACTTCCCATCAGCTGCGTACACCCATGACCGGCATCATGGGGTATCTCTCGATGATACTGCAGGGAGATTTTGGCAAGATTCCCAAAGAGCAAAAAAAAGTAATGGAGGGGCTATTAGAGGAATCGCAAAGAATGATACGCCTGATTAATTTATTTCTCAATGTTTCCAAGATTGAATCAGGCAAGCTGCAGCTCAACCTAGAGCCAATTGCGCTGGAGCCTATAATTGAAAAAGTAATTACTATGGTCCAAAATGCTTCAAAAGATAAGAAGCTTAAGTTTGAGTATAAAAAGCCTAAAGCCGCTCTGCCAGTAATTATGGGAGACAAGGATAAACTTGGGGATATTATTTTGAACTTAACTGACAACGCTATCAAATATACGGATAGAGGCAGTGTCATTGTTACCAGTGAAGTAGACGGTAAATTTGTCCATATCAAAGTCAAAGATACTGGACGCGGTATAGATCCCGAGGAAGCGAAAAAACTATTTTCTAAGTTTGTCCGAGGTTTTGGCATTGCCCAGGTACATCCGGATGGCTCTGGCCTCGGTCTGTACGTGGCTCGCCGGTTAACGGAAGCGCATCATGGCAAAATCTGGGTGGAGTCAGCCGGAGCGGGCAAAGGATCAACCTTCCATGTGCAAATCCCGATTGCCAGTGATAAACTAGCCAAATTATAGACAGTAAACTAAAGCGTATTATGTCAGCGAAAATAATCGTGGAAATTGTTGTCATAGCTTTGGCCGCGGTTATGCTAATTTCGTTGGCGGCTTTTTGGATGTCAATCAAACCGCCTAAGTGGCCGGTGACAAATTCTCCGTCTGATTTTGGCATGGCATATGAACCAGTGCATTTTCCGAGTAGTGACGATATTACCTTATCCGGTTGGTGGGTACCCGCCACTAATGATTCCGATAAAACAATAGTCATGATGCACGGTTACCCGGCGGCCAAGTCAGATATCCTGCCGCTGGGAGTATTCTTGCATAGCGATTTTAATATATTATTTTTTGATTTTCGCTATATGGGCGAGAGCCAGGGTAAATACACCACCGCCGGAGCTCTGGAGGTGAATGACCTTTTGGGGGCACTCCAGTTTTTGCAAAATAAAAAAGCTGAGCAATCACAGAAAATAGGACTATGGGGTTTTTCATTGGGTGGCGCCGTCGGCCTGATGTCTCTGGATAAAACTAACGCGGTACAGGCGGTAGTCGCGGACAGTTCGTATGCCACTTTGCATGATATGATTGAGCACCTTTATAGCCGTTATGGTATTTTAAAAACTCCGTTTGTGATCGGAACTAAGGTTTGGACCAGATTGATTCTGGGAATTAAGATTAGCGATATAGCGCCTGAGGAAAGCGTAAAAAAAACCAACACGCCAATCATGCTGATTCATGGCACAGCTGATAAAGAGATAGCCGTACAAAATTCTCAGAGAATTTATGAAAATATCAAAGGGTCTAGGGAGCTTTGGCTGGTAGAGGGGGCGGAACATGGGCAAGCCTATTTTAAAGCTCAATCTGAGTATGAAAGAAGGGTAATAGATTTTTTTAATAAAATGTAGTGTCCCCAAGGTTGATTTTATTCGAAAAAAGTGCTATAATTACAAAAACAAACAGTAAAATCATTTATGGAGTTACGATCAGCTGAGGGAATCAACGTAAAAGGTAAGCGAGTCATATTGCGTGTGGCTTTTGACGTGCATTTTATAGACAAATCGGGGGTTATTACCATAGAGGATGATACTCGCTTAAAATCTGCCATACCTACCATAAATGACTTGACTGCCCGCGGGGCTAAAGTAATTTTAATGTCTTGGCTTCAGAGACCGGGTGGCCAGCCTAATCCAGACATGAGCTTAGTGCCTGTAGCGGAGCATTTAGCTAAGTTACTTGGCCAGTCGGTATTAGCACTGGATGATTGCATTGGTGAAGATGTACTAAGTAAGATTGAGTCAGCCCCAGATGGTTCTGTAATAATGCTAGAAAACGTGCGATTCCATCCGGGCGAGAAAGATGAGAAAACTCTGGATGAGGATTATGCTAAAGAGCTAGCTAAGAATGGTGATTTATTCATTAATGACGCCTTTGGCCAGTCCCACCGGGATGTATCATCAATTACCGGAATCCTTAAATATTTGCCCAGCTATGCCGGACCTCAGCTGCAAAAAGAGGTGGAGGCACTGAGCGGTCTCTTAGATAAGCCGGCTCGTCCATTCGTCGGAATTATCGGCGGGGCAAAAATTTCTACCAAATTAGAGGTCATCTGCTCGTTACTCGATAATGTGGATGAATTGATGCTGGGTGGGGCATTAGCTAATACCATTTTGCTGGCTCAGGGAATGCAGGTGGGTACTTCTCTAATTGAGGAATCAATGATTGCCAAGGCTAAGGCTTTAGCCCTGACCGACACCCGGCTGCACATCCCGGTAGATGTGATTACGGCTAAAGAAGCAACTGAAGATGCTGAGACATTCACCAGGGCAGTTGGTAATTTGGAGCCGGATGAAAAAATTCTAGACATTGGCCCTGATACTGTCAAACTTTTCCAAGGTGTGATTAAATCCGCCAAAACGATTATATGGAATGGGCCGATGGGCTGGTATGAAATAAAAAAATTTTCCCAAGGGACTAGTGATATTGCTGAAGCACTGGCATCGGCTGATGCTCACACGGTTATCGGTGGTGGTGAAACCATATCCTCGGTAAGTCAGCTGGGCCTGGAGGGTAAGATGTCATTTATATCCATGGGGGGAGGGGCCATGCTGAAATTTTTAGAAAAGGGCACACTGCCAGGTATTAAACCATTAATAAAAGAATAGCTATGGGTGCAACGATAAAAAATATTTTAGCTCAGGAAATATTGTCATCTGACGGCAGTCCGACCATAGAGGCTACCGTTACTCTGGATAATGGGATTACGGCCGTGGCTTCAGTGCCTTTTGGCATTTCAGCCGGTGTGCACGAGGCCAAAATGATTCTAGACAATGACCCTCAGCGCTATAATGGTAAAGGCATGCTTAAGTCTTGTAATAATGTAAATAATATTATTGCTCCAAAATTGAAAGGTAGCGTGGTCACCAATCAGAAACGCATTGATAAGATAATGATAGACCTTGATGGCACGAAAAATAAATCTAAGCTCGGTGGCAACAGTATCTTGGCTGTTTCCCTGGCCTGTGCCAGGGCTGCTTCCCTGGCCAAGGGGTTACCTCTCTACAAGTATATTCGCCAGTATTACAAAATACCTCACAAGAAATGGATTTTACCTAAGCCGATGATGGTGGTGATCGAGGGGGGCAAGCACGCTGACCAGTCCACTGATTTTCAGGAATATCTCATGAGTGTCCTCGGCGCGCCGAATATTCGCGAGGCTGTTCGTTGGGGAGAAGAAACATACCAATCACTGAAAATTATTTTGAACGCCAGGGGTTTGAATACCAACGTTGGTAATGAAGGGGCTTTTGCCCCAGGAGGGATTATTTCTAATGAAGAGCCGCTGTCGATCATAGTGGAAGCTATTGAGAAAGCCGGATTTGAGCCGGGTCGGGATATTGCTATTTCTCTGGATCCGGCTACCTCAGAATTATACGATGCTAAGGAGGGTACCTATATTTTGAAGCGTGAGAGCGCTCAATTGTCATCCAGTCAAATGGTGGGGTTGTTTAAAAGTTGGCTGACCAAGTACCCTATTATTTCTATTGAGGATGCACTGGCTGAGGATGATTGGGAGGGATGGCAAGCTCTATACCGCGAATTAGGAGATAAGGTGCGGATCGTCGGGGATGATTTGACAGTAACAAGTAAGGAGCGCGTAAAAAAGGCGATTGACCGGCAGGCTATAAACGCTGTACTTATTAAGCTAAATCAAATTGGTACATTGACAGAAACTGTAGAGACTATCGCTTTAGGCCAGGAGCATAATTTTTGGCAGATTGTTTCGCATCGTGGAGGCGGAGAAACTAACGATACTTTCTTAGTTGATTTAGCGGTGGCGGTCAATGCTGAATATATTAAGGTTGGCCCTACTCGTGGGGAGCGGACCGCCAAATACAACCGTCTGATGGCCATAGAATCAGAATTAAAGCTGAAATAATTCCATGCCACGCTCATCTAAACCTTTCATATTGGTCATCCTTGATGGGTGGGGCATATCCCAGGAAAGAGAAGGGAATGCTATATTACAGGCCCGCACGCCGGTGATGGATTCAATGGTTAAGAAATATCCCAATACGTTATTAAGTGCCAGTGGCCGGGATGTGGGTTTGCCAGCTGATCAGGCGGGCAATTCAGAAGCCGGACATGTAAATATTGGTGCCGGCCGTATAGTGGAGCAAGATGAGATTCGTGTTTCCCTGAGCATAAGTGATGGCAGTTTTTTTAGAAAACCTGCTTTAGTCAAAACTATAAAACACGTCGTCAAGCACAAATCAAATATTCACTTGATGGGCTTATTGACTTCTGACCAATCGGCTCACGCTGATCCAGATCATTTGCTGGCCCTGATTACTTTTGTAAATTTATCATTAGCCCATATTAATAGCGACTGCAACGTTTTCTTGCATTTGTTTACTGACGGCCGTGATTCGTATCAATATTTATCAATTAAGTTGCTGGAAAAATTTAAGAAGGCTTTAACCAGTCGTAACCACATCGCTACCATTATTGGTAGGTTTTTTGCTATGGACAGGATCAAAGAGTGGGAGCGTACGGCTATGGCTTATGATGCCTTGGTCATGGGTGAGGGATTTAAGGCTGAGAGCGCGACGGAGGCTATTTTGCAGGCGTATAATAGAGAAGAAAATGATGAATATATAAAACCGACTGTGATTAATACGGACAATGATGAGGGACGGATATCAGACAATGATTCAGTAATATTTTTTAATATCCGCTCGGATCGGGTGCGGCAGCTAACCAAGGCATTTGTTCACGATGATTTTGCGGGATTCACCAGAAAAAAGGTTTTAAAAAATTTGTGTTTTGTCTCAATGATAAACTATGGACCGGATCTTCCCGAAGTGGAGGTATTATTTCCATCATCGCCTCTAGAAAATACTTTGCCATTCTTGATGTCCGCCAAGCGGCAGTTGTACGTGGCGGAGACTGAAAAATATGCGCACGTTACCTATTTTTTTAACGGCGGCTATGACCATCCGGTAGCTAATGAAGAAAGGGTAATCATCAAGTCCCCTCGGGCCTATACTTATAAGACTCAGCCGGAAATGAGCGCCGTGCAATTAACGGATATCGTTGTCCAGGCACTGGATAAGAAATCTAAGGATTTTATAGTAATTAATTATGCCAATCCTGACATGATAGCCCATACTGGCGATCTAAAAGCATGTATCCAAGCTGTGGAAATAGTGGATAGATGTTTGGGTGATCTCATGAAGGCAGCTCTAATTCATGATTGCACTATGATTGTTACCTCAGATCATGGTAACATAGAGGAGATACGAGATTTAGAAACTAGCCAGGTACTGACCTCCCATTCACACAACCTAGTTCCATTTATCGTAATTAATAATCATATTTCCAAAAAAATTAAAATGAATAAGGGGGTCTTAGGCGATATCGCGCCAACCATTCTGTATATGCTCGGCATGCCTCGGCCCAAAGAATTACGCAAAAATATATTATGCAAATACCGCATCGGCCAACAGTCCTAATTATTTTAGATGGTTGGGGCATTGCCCCTCCCTCGCCAGGAAATCCTGTCGCCTCAGCCAAAACGCCCACTATTAATTGGTTGATAGACACTTTTCCTACTATGTCATTACAGGCATCGGGAGAGGCGGTGGGGCTGCCTTGGGGAGAGATGGGTAATTCTGAAGTGGGACATCTCAATTTGGGAGCAGGAAAAATTATTTATCAAAGTTTGCCGAGAATATCTCGATCAATCACTGACGAGACATTTTTTAGCAATGCCGCTTTTCAAAAGGTATTTAAGCATGTGCGAAAAAATAAATCGTCTTTACACCTCCTCGGCTTAACTAGTAACGGTGGTGTCCATAGTTCTATAGACCATTTATTTGCCTTATTAGAGCTTTGTAAAAAAGAGAAAATTAAAAATGTTTTCGTTCATCCGATATTAGACGGTCGGGATACAGCCCAAGATGGTGCTCTCGAATTTATAAAAAAATTACAGGACAAGATAAAAGAATTAAAGGTTGGCCAGATAGCCACTCTCACGGGCAGATATTATTCTATGGATCGAGATAACCGCTGGGAGAGGATAGAAAAAGCGTTTTCGGCCATGGTTAATGGCATCGCAGACAGTTACTATAGTGACCCCCTGAAAGCTATTCAGGATTCATACCAACGTAAAGTTTATGACGAGGAATTTGTACCAACGGTCATTGGTAAAGTAGATAATCCAACCGCAACCATTAAGGATAAGGACGGAGTAATATTTTTTAATTTTCGTCCCGATCGTGCCCGACAATTAGCTAAAGCTTTTTCACTGCCTGGATTTGACAATTTTGAGCGGGGGGCATTCATGAAAAATTTATTATTTGTCACTATGACACAGTATGATAAAGATTTACCGGTGGAGGTGGCTTATCCGCCGGAAATATTAGAATATCCGTTGGCTCGAGTAATTTCCGAAGCCGGATTAAAACAATTACATATTGCCGAGACTGAAAAATATGCACACGTTACTTATTTTTTTAACGGAGGAACAGAAAAGCCGTACCGCGGACAGGATAATATACTAATTCCCTCACCAAAAGTGGCATCTTATGACAAGCAGCCTGAGATGAGCGGTGATCAATTAACAGTCAGGCTTTTAAAAGAAATCAAGAAAAATATTTATGATTTTATAGTGGTGAACTACGCGGCACCGGACATGGTCGGCCATACCGGTAATGGCCCGGCGACCCTTGAAGCTATGGAATATGTAGATGGCTATTTAGATAAAATTATAAAAATGGTACTATCAACTGACGGGATGATTTTTATCACTGCTGATCATGGTAATGCAGAAGAAGTAACTAATTTGCAGACGGGAGAGATGGATAAAGAACATAGCGTCAATCCGGTTCCTTTGATTGCGGTGGGGAAAGCCTGGGAAGGGCAGACTCTGTATAAGGATTTGATAGTGGATCACGATTTGAGCATGTTGCAGCCCACAGGCATTTTAGCTGATGTGCCTGTAACCATATTGACCTACATGGGCATTAAACCGCCCGCTGATATGTCTGGTAATAATTTATTAACGATCTAATATTAAAAAAATATAATAATTAAAAAAAATTATGACTAACCAAGACCAATCACCAGAGGAGCTAACCGAAGTACTAATGGATGAGAACGAGCTTTTTTATCCCTCGGAAGAAATTAAAAAAAATGCCACCGCCAAGGACTATAAGAAGATATACAAAGAGGCGTTGGCTGACCCTGATAAATTTTGGGCTGAAGCAGCGGAAGAACTAGAGTGGTACAAAAAATGGGATACGGTGCTGGACGACAGTAAGAAGCCTTTTTATAAATGGTTTGCGGGCGGAGAATGCAATATTTTTTATAATGCCCTGGAACGTCACCAAGAAACTGATACTAAGAATAAAATTGCTATCATTGCTGAAAATGAAGATGGTGATGAACGTAAATTAACTTATGGTGAATTATACGATGAGGTCAATAAGTTTGCCTCCGTACTCAAAAAGCACGGTATTAAGCGTGGGGATAGAATTTCAATTTACATGCCCAATATTCCGGAAACAGCTATTACCATGCTGACTTGCGCCAAGATGGGAGTGATACACACTGTAGTATATGCGGGATTTTCTGCTTTAGCCTTGCGGGACAGGATTAATGACGCGGAATCAAGAATTTTGGTAACAGTAGATGGATCAATGCGCCGGGGTAAGTTCATCAAATTATATGACATTGTAAGCAAGGCGCTGTCTGAGGATTGCCCATCGATAGAAAAGGTCATCGTGGTAAAAAATACAGGAGAGGCCATAACCATGAAAGATGGTCGGGATGTTTGGTGGCATGATGTAACTAGTGAAGAAACAGTAGCGGTACCCACTGAAGTAATGAAGGCTGATGATCCGTTATTCATTCTATATACTTCCGGCACCACGGCTAAGCCTAAGGGTGTAGTGCATGTTCACGGTGGGTATATGGTCGGTGTGAACCGCACTATCCGCTGGATTTT
>JADFTK010000038.1 GCA_022560375.1 Patescibacteria group bacterium | reverse complement strand
TAATACTCTTAACCTCATCCTGTGTGTATCCTTTCTGCGCCAGATAAGCATACAGCTTTGATTGGATGGCATAGCTATCCTTAGTTGATGGGTGTTTCTCGAGAAGCCGCTGGTACTTTCGCTTGGCATCACGAATGATGTTACTATAGTCCTGATTAACTCCCTCATTTTGCCACGTCTGCAATACCTCTTGGATGATAGGTGCCGGTATTAGGCGCTGGTGCATTTTTTGGCGGATACGGTAGATGCCGTCTTTGCGGTCTTTTAATTGGCGTAGGACATCTTTTGCATATTTACGATCATCGATCAGGCCAAGAGTTTTGAGCTCATTGATCACTAGCTGCACATTCTCTGCTGTATAAAAATAGTACCGCTTGGTCCGCGGGTAGCGGCGTTTGAGATCTATTACTTTCTGCGATAATTTTCTTTCCGAGAATCCCTGACGTGATAGATAGTCAATCAATTTTTCTTTGATGTGCTGATAGTCATCAGGCGATGGTGCAGTTGTAAGCATAACTCTATCGTCCCTCATTTTGACATTAAAAGCAACCAATAAAAAACCCATACCTATTGAAAGGGTTTGGTTAGAGGAGCGGTCAATCAATGATATTCATCATGGCAATATCACCAAAAGATTCAGCAAGTATATCTCGCAACAAATAATCAATATTCTGCTGCTAAACAATCCAACTTGCAATTATACGTAATATATGCCATTCTGAATATGGTTATCACTGCAAACAGAAGAGGAGATTATCATGAAGAAATTCAAAGGCAGTGAGTTTAAGACTTCCTCTTTCAGCAATATTGACCCGGTTCCGTTCTGCGTAGCAGTAGCACGGGCACCGGACGGCAGTGTTGCTGTCAGACATTCACAGGACGCTGATTCTGAAAAAATCTTGGAATTTTCCAAGAAAGAATGGGATGTCTTCACCAAGGGAGTCAAGGCCGGTGAGTTCGACGTCTAGTCTAGCTCAACCAGTATATGGGGAGTGTATAATATATACCTCCCTTTTTTTATACCAATCCTACCTTGCCCCTAGCCAAAAATCAGTCCCGCCCCGGCTGCCTGCTTAAGGAAATACCAACAGCTTCAGACCAGCTATTAAAAGAAATGCGGCAATCACCATTCGAAAGCTGGTCTGAGGAATTCTCGTGACCACGCTTTTGGCCAGCCAGGCGCCGAGTAAGGATGCAGGAATAAATGCCAGCAAGCCTAATAATAGATCCGGCTCAAGCCTCGTGCCTTGACTATAATACGTGGATAGGCGGACACTGTCCACTGCTAGCCCGATGGCGCCGGCCGTGGCAATATACACCGACTTTTTCAGATCAAACATGCTTAAAAAAGCACCGCGCACCGCTCCGCCCACGCCGAAAATACCGGCCAGAAACCCAGACAAGCCGCCGCCTACCACGGCGGTAGTATTCCGTTGCGACAGTTTAAACCGAGGTTTAATTAATAAAAATACCACATAGCCAATCAAGAAGGCTCCGAGGATTCTAGACAATAGCTCTTCCGGTACAGAAAAAACCAGTCGTGCACCAATAAACGTCAATACTACACCCGGAACGCCAAATAGTAAAATCAGCCGCCAATTAAGGCCTTGCCGAAACATAGACATTTTCCAGACATTGCCAAACCAATGGATTACACCGACTAACAGCAAAGTCTGGGGCAGCGGTAACCATATTAAAAGAACTGGCACCATGATAGTGGAGGTGCCGAACCCGGTCAGCGTGCCAACACCAGCGGCCAGTACTGTCAGAGCGGCTATGTATAGTATTTCCATGATCCAAATGTGGTCAAAAAACTACTCCCTGTCACTTTTAGTCCAATCGACGGAGTTAATACCGAGTTTATCGAAGTGCTCAGGGCGGGCTCCGTGAAGGATCCCTTAGATACCGATAACCAGGAGATTCTCACGGTCGCCAAAGGCGACCTCAGAATGACAGGTTATTAAATACCCAAAGAATTAATATCCCTCAACACCTGATCGGCATGCTCAGCTGGTTGAACTGATTTATATATTTTCCTGATTACGCCTTTTTTATCAATGAGGAATGAAACTCGCTTGGGGAAAAGAAAACCATTGGCACCGTACTCCTTGGTCATGGCTCTATCCGTATCAGCCAATAAGGAAAATTGTAACCCATGTTTTTTCTCAAATTTTTTATGGGTCGCCACACTATCTGCACTCACTCCAACAATATGCGCCACTTTTTCTAAAACATTATAATTGTCCCTAAAAGTGCAGGCTTCCGTAGTGCAGCCCGAGGTAAAATCTTTTGGATAAAAATATAACAACAGCCACTTATCAGAAAAATCACTTAATGTTCTGACCTTCCCATTTTGATCAGGAATATTAAACGCTGGGGCCTTGTCTCCTACTTTTAACATATGATAAAATTTATTTTCTTATAATAGTCATTAAAGTCTACCTCTCTGGTGCATAAAAATCAACAACTAAAATTTATCATTTGACCCTAATACCCTTTACTGCTAACATGATATGAAAACGAAAAAATAAAAAATAAAATTCGGAGGAAACCATGAGCTCTTTACAATTAGTGCTTCAACCAATTTGGAAAAAATTTGAAGCTGAACGTTGGACCAAAATTATGCGACCGGGGCAATGCTTGCTAGCTGGCCTGGCTGCGGCAATAATCGCCTTTTCTATTAACCCCCTACATTACGAATTAGCTGTCTTGGTAGGTAGTTTTTTCTGTGCGGGTTGCAGCTGTCTTGGTGCCAGTCTGTTTCATTACGGCACGCGGCACGATATGTATCGCCGCAAAACAGACGATCCAGTAATCGTTCATAATCCTATGCTGCTAGTACAGCTCGGGGCCATTGCTTTTGCCTCCTCTATGGCGGCAGCTCTCTACGCACTACCCACATTCTGTGTCGCCGTGGCCTTAGGAAACTTCACCACTATTACTCTATATGGATTGGCTTTTGACCGGGTCTGGCCATTCAAAAATATATTAGCGGCGGCCGTCTGCATTACCCCGCTGGTAATTGGTGGAGCCACTGCCAGTCCTGACTTAAGCGCCATTAGCACGCTTTTACTTGCTGCCTTTGGCATTTATTTATCCCGTGAAATCATTAAAGATATCAAAGATGTCCGAGCCAACCGCGGACTACGCTTCACTTTGGTCATGTACTTCGGGGATAAAATTACCCTATCCATTGCCGGTACGATACTGCTATTAGCAGCCATAACGCTATTCTACGCTTTCGTGTCGCTGGCCATACACAACACCCTACCAATAATGCTGGCTGGGCTAGCCATCATCATCATTGTCATGGTGGGAGTACGTAGTATCGTATCAAAACAGTTAAGGTTCGCCTACCAACAGATTGATGTTGGTGTGGGCTGTATCTTACTAGCTTTACTTGCCAACAGCGTTGGTTAAGTAAACACAATTTATCACGACCTCTTTGTTTACAGGGAGGTCTTTTTTTACAAACTAGTAATCATCATTAGTAATCCAAACCACAATCCCGCATAAATCCATCGCCGGGCCAATCGTGCCCGGCCTGGATCACGAACCAATGGTAGCACATACCAACCCCTCAAAAAAGAAAGCAAGGTCAGAGCCCAAAAAGCATAAAATAGAATTGTGCTTGGCACTAAGGAAAGACTAACTGTTACTGCCAACAGGATTAGAGCCAGTACCAGCCATTGTACTTTTGGCAGCGCTAGCTTCATGGGAATGGTCACGCGAAATCCTTGATCAGCCTTTACATCCTCCATGTCCTTAATAATTTCCATAGCACTAATACCACCAAATATTATGACGGACCACAACCAATGAGGCCTAGCTACAACTCCAACTGCCCAGCCGCCAGCTAATACTAATGAGGCGGATAATAATGCTGCTGTAAAATTTTTAATAATAAAAATATTGGCCAGCCAACGATTGTACAATACTGTGCCAATTACAAATAACATATAAATAAGGAAAATATCTTCGCTAGAGACTATGGTAAAAATAAATCCCAGAACATACCATCCCAGAGCAATACCTAATGCTGTACGAGGATAATTTACAGCAAAAGAAGAACCTTTTCGCTGATCTATAAATCGGTCGTAATATCCATTTAGGCTAAACGTTCCTCCAGCCAAACATATAAAAGCTGCAATAGCTAGCCACTGGCTACCACCTACTGGCCATCCCCTAATACTCAACACCATCCCAGCTAAAAACACGCCGGCCGGCACCAAAAACATGGGGAATCGAATAAATCTGACAAATTTTAATAAAGGTATCATGGCTTTAATTTACCATTATATCACCTACCCATCATCAATAAAAATCCAAGGGATCATACCAAGCGTTCAACTCAGATTCTGAACTGACATACCCACGCAAATTAACTTCCGTACCTTTGATAAAAGACAAATGTAAATGCTTGCGCTCCCCGTCGGTTTCATTAGTTCCTCCTTCACCCAGGACCCCAATCTGCTGACCAGCCAACACTTCAGCATTAATAGTGATCATTAAGTCAGGATCCAAGTGGCCGTATAACACCAATAACTCTTCTCCATTTATTTCGTGCCTTAATACTAGAACACCACCATAGCCACTTACCCACTTAGCACTTATCACTTTACCGGCGGTAACGGCGCGGACGATTACCACGTCATCCACATCCTCATATTCAACATCCACCCCAGTATGATACCCATTGAAATTTTCTGGCTGGACAGGAGAATTGGCTGGCGTGATATAAATGCCAAAGGGCTTCTTGGTAATACGCTCTTTAAATTCATTAACTGGTTCAATTAATACAGTTTCTTCAACGGGTGGCTCCTTAGTCTCATCAAGTTCATTATTCACATTACTTACCTCGTTAACATCGGTCTCGCTAGTATTAAGGGTGTTGGTATTAGCGATATTGATAATATCTTCCGTGTTAATATTTGTAATCAGCTTGGTATTAATTTCATTTTCATCATCCACAAAAAATATATAACCGGCAATTACCAGCATCCCAACGAAAACGAGCATGATAATGTAATAGATTTTATTCACCCTTATATTATATCCTAATCCTGGCTACTTTCAAATTTTATTTTAATAAAAAATCATCTGTCAATTTACACTCAAGTACTAGAGCTTGTCGTACCTAAAACATTTCACTTCATGATCGTTAACCATGCCTATGGTCTGTAAAATCGCGTAGATGATGGTGGAGCCTACAAAATTCATACCACGACGCTTAAGATCTTTGCTTATTGTATCCGACAGCCCCGTGTGTGCTGGCAGATCAGACATTCTTTTCCATTTATTCTTTATCGGTTTACCACTCACAAACCCCCATATATAAGTATCGAAAGATCCGAATTCTTCCTGTATCCCTATAAACACCTTCGCATTCCTCACCGCTGAAGCTATCTTTAACCTGTTCCGCACAATCCCCTCATTACGAAGTAATTCCCGTATCTTCTTGGTGCCGTACTTGGCCACCTTTTTCACTTCGAAATTATCAAAGGCCTTGCGATAGTTTACACGCTTGTTCAAAATAGTTCTCCAAGAAAGGCCTGCTTGGGCGCCATCGAGTATAATTATCTCAAATAAATGGCGATCATCGTGCACTGGGACACCCCATTCCTTATCATGATACTTCTCCATAAGTTTATCAGTCCCATTCAACCCCCAACACCGATGCCTTTCTTTTTTCATAAAGCATATTCTTGTCAATTACTAATATTTACTAACTTATCTCTATAGTTAAAGGATGTCAATAAAAATCTTTATTATACATTGACCATTACCCTAGATTATCATATAATAAAAAACTTAGTATTGAACATTAAAAAATAAAATTCAAATAAAGGAGGACAAAATGTCCAGAAAAAAAATAAGGGTAGCCATTATCGGCGTGGGAAACTGTGCTTCCTCTTTAATACAGGGTCTAGAGTATTACAAAAATGCCGGAGCGTCAGACTACGTGCCCGGCCTGATGCACTCAGACCTTGGCGGCTACCAAATCAGAGACATTAATATCGTTTGTGCCATTGATATTGACTCAAATAAGGTTGGTCTAGATGTGGCTCAGGCAATATTTGCTAAGCCAAACAATACTACGGTTTTTTGTAAAAAAGTACCTAAAACCGAAGTTATAGTCGTTCGTGGTATGTTGCACGATGGTTTAGGAACCGAGCTGAAAAAAATCATTACTCCAGCTCATGGTGATGCCATTGACATCGAAAAACATCTCAGACAAACACGTGTCGATGTGGTGATTAACTACTTACCTGTTGGTTCAGAAGAAGCTACTAAATGGTATGTGGAGCAGGCTCTCCAGGCCGGTTGCGCTTTTATCAATTGCATTCCAGTTTTTATTGCGCGAGAGCCATTCTGGCAAAAACGCTTTGAAGAGAAAAACTTACCTGTGCTTGGTGATGATATCAAATCCCAGGTCGGGGCCACCATCCTGCACCGAGTACTAACCAACTTGTTTCTCATGCGCGGCATGCCAATTACTTGTACTTACCAACTCAATACCGGCGGCAACACCGATTTCCTCAACATGCTGGAACGGAGCAGACTGAAGTCGAAAAAAATCTCCAAGACCAATGCCGTGGTCTCGCAGATTGAGAACGCCGGCTTAAAAATAGATCCGGAAAATATTCACGTCGGTCCCTCCGACCATGTGGCTTGGCAGAAGGACAACAAGGTATGTTTCCTGCGCATCGAAGGGCGCCACTTCGGAGACGTTCCCATGAATCTGGAATGCCGACTATCCGTCGAGGACTCACCTAACTCGGCCGGTATTGTTATCGATGCCATTCGTTGTGCCATGCTGGCCCTTGACCACGGGCTGTCTGGCGCCATCGATCCTTCCACCTACTTCTTCAAATCACCACACTTCCAACCCACGGACGAAGTAGCCCGTGATAAAACTGAAGAGTTCATTAAAAAATATAAACGTTGATGAACATCAAACCTACCCGCAGTTGTTACCAACTGCGGGTTTTTTTATAATAATATAATAAAAAGGGTAAGCAAATTCATCACTTACTAGCTAGGTAGAATTTACACAAACTTAAGTTACTGTGGGAGCGCCAGGCATACGGCTAACAGCCTTCTTTATTTTTTCACGCTTATCATCGCTGGTGGCTACATACCAATCTGCACCTGATCCGCCGGTGGTTATGTTCCCTTCTTCCTGATCAAGACTGACATTAGATCCCTCGCCACCGCCACTCATTAACTGATGTATCAACTCCTGTTCCTCACTATCAAGAGCTGGGTTGGCCTTCTGCATTAGCGCGTCCAGATTTGGTTGAGATTTTAGCCAGTCAGCCATAGCTATGGCGTTTTCACGATGGACCATAGCCCGGCTGTCTGACTCCATTTCTCTATTTTCCATAATATTAAGGTTAATTTGTATTAATTAATAATAATCATACCAGAAAATAACTTTACTGGACACCATGTCCACTTCACCAACTCCCCACCCCAAAACACTGATACCATTTTATAATTCTATTTTAAATTATCATTAAAAAAATCACGAGCACTATTCATGAAATTTGGCCAATCTGGACCAAACTCATGCTCCTCACCTTCATAAACCGTTAAACTGACATCCACTCCTGATTTCTTTAACTTTTTTTCAGTCTCATATGACCAGTCGAGGGGCACACTATCATCGCTGGTACCGTGGAATATTTTTATTGGCCCCACAATACGATCATAGAATGTTTCCGCCGACAGATTTTGCCAAAACTCAGGTGATTCGTCAGGCCCACCATACAACTGGGATATCTCTGTCACATTTCCTGATTCACGTGCCAACCAGCGATCATAGCTATAGCTCGCATTACCGGATACAGGTGCATATAAAACAGCCGCCTTTATCAATCCAGGCTGAGCCACTAAAATATTTAAAGTAATGCCTCCACCCATAGAATGCCCCAACATACCAATATTATTGGCATCTAGAAACGGTAAGCCTGAAGATTTTAGGGCGTAGACCGCATTGATGACATCCTCAGTGTAGCCAAGTCTGACTGCTAGAGCATCGCGGTCATCTTTACTCGAATCCGCGTGGTTACGATAATCAGGATGCAGCACTATAAATCCAGCCCGGGCCATGAAATTCTGCTCTCTTTTTAACCCCCGCCCGTTTGTATAAATACTAGGATCAATGAATCCATGATTTAGAACCAATACCGGGAAAGGTCCATCACCATGAGGTACATTCATAATACCCGATATAGTTAGAGCGCCACTGGTATAAGTAATGTAATAACGGGTGTATACATCATTGGTATAATGTATATTGCCTAAAGTTAGATTAGAGCCGTTAAAATCTTTTTCAATAAGTGCCTGGATCGATACCGGATGAGGTGCCTCTGATTCAATCTCAATTGTCTCTGACAATACTTGAGGTGACTTTTTATTTGCCACTTGAAGAGCTGATTCGCTAACCTGGACATTATCATTATCACTGCCTGAAAAAGCAACTAACCCAATTATCCCAGCTAACACTAAGATAACGATTAATACTAGTAAACTAAGATATTTTTTTGACATAAAGAAAAACTTTAGTATATATCGCAGTATATCATTTTACATTACAAATCAAAAATAAAAAAGTCCGCCATTTGATGAAACGACAGACTTTTTAAATCTCAATGATTTTAGTATGCTTATAAGTGAGTATTCTGTGCTTAAAATTTACCTTCCAAAATGGTTGTGACAATGCGAGAGTCGCTCCTGAGTTCTTCTATGAATAACAAATGATCTCGATTGATATCCATACGGTTGGTCGGTCTGTGTATCTCTCCTCCGAGTTTTACAAGCTGGATTTCACTATCGGGATCGACAATCTCATCATCCTCTCCGATCGGTTGGATCGGTGCTGCGGTTCGTTGTAAGTAGTAAATATCTTCCACCGTAGCAAACTCCTTGGTCATGCTAGTGATCTTGCCAAAATACACTTGGCCATTAGACATGAAGACTGCATGATAAACATCCGGGTTGAAAGTATTAACCTCTTTATAGGTACCAGCTTTATTTACTAATAGATAACCAAATCCTACTACTATTAGAATTAAGGCGACCATCATTATCATTCGATAAAATGAGCGCGGTGATTTCATTTTTGAAATTGGAGTGTCCATGGGTTGTTGATCCATAATTATATTAATTAATTTATTATACTTTAGTATTCACTATTACAGGAAGGAAGTCAAATGTGTGTTAAGCCTGTAAATTGGAATACCTAGTCATGTAATACAGCTCCTATCTAGGGCATTGAAAAGAGGGAGATTAATCCCTCTTTTCATCTTCTTTCGCTATTCGTCTATCCGTATAGCGAGCTAAATTCTATCAAACTACTCCTTATAGGCCATCATCGTGAACTATATAGCTAACCTTTACCGTCATGGTGTTATCGTTACCAGCGTTGCCGGCAAATTCACCATCACCAGTGTTAAACAGTTCGAGTGTTTGGTTGACCATATCGGCAGCGGGCGCAGTAAATTCTATAGCGATAGAATTTATTATTTGATCAGCTGTCGCAGTAATAAATCCAGTCGTTTCTATGGCACCAGATACGTCTACATTTGAGGTACCATACTCAATGACTAAATTATCAGCAGACTCCTCCCAGACATTAGTACCACCATAGTCATGAATTAATGACGCCGAAACAAATTCGATATACTTATTCGCCCCTGGAGCACCTACTAGTACAATAGGTGTTGCTCGTATGGTACCAAGATCAGCGTTTGAAAGCTCCACCGTGATATGTTGGATAACCGATCCAGAATCAAACCCAATTGACGCAATGCCAGTAGCTACACCAGTCGTTGTGATACCCCAGTCAGAAGAGTTAATGGCTACCGTGGCTGCACCATCACCTATTGCAATAACACCAGAAAGTGTAACACCTCCTGTAGTGGTAAAGAGGCCATCAGCCGTGATAGCACCAAAGTTAGTGGCAATACCAGTAGCATCAATATCCCAGCCAGAGGAGTTAATGGCTACTGTGGCTGTACCATCACCAATAGTTGTAACGCCAGTTGAGGCCAGAGTAGTAAAGGCACCGGTAGAGGCTACCGCAGATCCAATAGTTGTGCCGTCGAGTGCCCCGCCGTTAATGTCTACAGTACCAGCGGTCAAGGTGCCGGAGTCAGTCAGCTCACCGAGCGTAATACCACCATCCAGTAAATTCAGCTCCGCACCAGAGATGAGTACACCAGCGTTATCGAAGACAATCGTAAAGCCGCCGCCGCCGTCTATCAGCTTAATCTCTGCGCCAACAGCAATAGCTCCATCGGAGTTCTCCAGTACCA
>JADFTK010000037.1 GCA_022560375.1 Patescibacteria group bacterium | reverse complement strand
GAGGGGGACATTCATTTGCAGGAAGAAAGGCGTTTGCTCTATGTGGCTATGACGCGAGCCAGAGATGGTCTGTTCATGACCTCGGCTGACGATTATGGAGGGGCCAAGAAGAAGAAAATATCCAGATTTTTGATGGAACTGGGCTTTACTCAGAAAAAAGAAACACATGAGCTGGACGTGGCAGATCGTCTGACTCCACCGCCGGAGAACCAGAGGGTTATCAAAGAGCTGGACTATTTGCAAAAGGCTATTCCCGAGAAGGCTAGCTACACTCAGATCAGGGCGTTTACCACCTGTCCCAAGCAGTTTAAATATGCTCATATTTTACGTGTGCCGATTGAGGGCCGGTACACCTTCAGTTTTGGCAAAACTATCCATAATTCTCTGAACAAATTTTTTAAATTAGTGCAGGAGCGAGCGAGCAAGGAGCAGACTGAACTATTTGATTCGAATAAAAATAAAAAACAGTCTAGGCCATCATTAAAGGAACTAATGGATATATATGAGTTGGAGTGGATAGATGATTGGTATTTATCAGCTGAGCATAAGGAGGAGTATTATAAGAAAGGTAAAGAGGCTCTAAAAAATGTTTATGAATCTCACCAAGGAAATTTTCCAGTGCCTATAAAATTGGAACAGCCCTTCCATTTAAAATTAGGCGCCTATACCTTCAAAGGCGTGATTGATCGCATTGATAAAACAGGGGAGCATGATAACGAAGTAGAAATTATTGATTATAAAACGGGAAAATTTCCCAAGGGAGGTAAGCTAACCGCAGATAATAAAGAGCAATTGCTTATTTATAGTTTGGCAGCTGAGGAAGTGCTAAAATTCAAACCTACCCAGCTTAGCTATTATTATATAGAGGCTAATAAAAAATTGTCTTTTGCCGCATCTGAGGGGGACACCGATAAATTGAGAAGTAAACTCCTGGATAAAATTAAGGAAATCAGATCCAGTAATTTCGAAGCCACGCCAGGCTTTTGGTGCAACTCATGTGACTTTCGGGATATTTGTGAGGATCGGTGGCGGGGGTAGAAGCTGAATTTGGTATATATTTATTTTAAAGAAATAGTATGGAAAATTTGGAAATCAAAAAATGGATGAATGAAATGCGGGAATCAGGTAAGTCAGACAATGAAATAGAAATTGATTTAAAACAAGCGGGATGGGATGATAATCAGATATTAAAATTATTAAAAGATGGAAAGAAAGGAATTGAGCCTGAAAAATCATTAATGAAGTCATTTATTTTTTCATTAGCCGCAATATTATTATTTGGTGGAGTAGCCTACTATTTTATTTTTGTATTAATTGCGGGATTTGCTCTTGCCGGCGATGATGAGGTAATGTTTAATATATTAATACCAGTTGTGCTTGTCGTGTTTACTGTTTTTATTTGGATTTTATATAGATTTAATAAAAGCAATAAAGGTGATAAGAGAGTAAGAAAGTATTTAATTGTTTTGATATTAATTGTAATAATATCACCTGTTTTGGCATTTTACGTTATTAAGATATCTTCTGATATTGGGGCCAAGCGCTTAGATAAAAAAGTTGAGAGATCTGATCAATGCGAAGAAGAATTACTAGCGTCATTATTAAGAGTAGACGACATTAGGGATAGTCATAATATTGGTGACTCATTTATTTTGTTAGAATTAGATATTTTTGCAGAAAAAGAAGTGGTATTATCTTTTGGAAATAATGCTGGAGTCTCTTATAGGGGTGAGAATTTTGGCACTCAACTATTTAGAGCAAGGTGGCAACGTGAAAAACCATGGACTGATAATTTAAGGTATTCAGATGAGGGAAAAACATATTATGAAACAACAATACCACAAGGTAATAATTCAATAGGGGTAACATTAGATAGTGTATCGGGATATGCTGATAAGGAAGGTTATAAAAACGGTAAAGCTGTTAGTGGTTTACAAATTGATGGCCCTTATCAGGTTTTTTTAGGAGTTCGTATAATGAGCGAGGAATCTAGATGTTTATATGACGCTTTAGATGATGATTACGGCGGAACTGGATACAATCCAAGGGTACCACTTATTAAAGATGGGTATACTACATCAGCATATTCTTGGGATGATTTTGAGTAATTATTTAAGGATAGATGACTTGGTTAAATATATGGACAATTCACTAAAAAACCTTCTACAAAAAAGCGTCAATAAAGCGGGGATTGCCAAGCAAGTGGATGCGGCGGTAATTATTGAAGAATGCAACCGAGTTTTGTCTGACGTGCTAGGCTCTAAAATAAAAGACAAAGCCAGGGCCATGTACGTAAGAAATGGCACTGTTTCCATAGCGGTAACCAGCTCAACTGTAGGCCAGGAGATAAAATTACACGAGGAAGAAATATTGGCCAAGTTGGTAAAAAAAGCAGGCCAAACCAAGGTCGAAAAAATACGGTTTTTGGTCTAAAAAAATAGCTAATATTAGCCATAAAATAAGCATTAGTAAGCACTTGCTAAGGGCCTAAAAAAGTGTTAAAATTGAAGTAGGTTTAAGCCTGCTTTTTTGATACCAACAAGGAGATATGTCCCTAAAAAAGTACTTACTATTCATGACATCAGCCACGCTTATATCCTGGATTGCCTGGCTGGTGGTGTTGTTTTATATCAACCCAGTCGAATCTGGAGTTATAGGCTTTGTGTTTTTCTATGTAAGCATGTTTTTCGCACTAATTGGTACATTTTCCCTGATAGGATTTTTTGGTCGGGTGTGGTTTACTAAGGAACCGATAATTTTTCGACATTTAGGAATTTCTACCCGTCAGTCCCTGTGGTTTGCTATCCTGATAGTTGGCACATTATTATTGCAGTCAGCCGATTTATATAGATGGTGGAGCATATCACTCCTGATAATTTTTCTAACTCTACTGGAATTTTTCTTCTTATCTAGAAAAGTAGTTAGCCGTTAAAATATATGAAAGAGCAATTACATAAAATCAAACAAAGAGGCCTGGAGGACTTAGAGAAAATAAGCAACATGAAACAGATGCGCAGTTTTGAGGTGCAATATTTCGGACGTAAGGGTGAGCTCAGTCAGGTAATGCGCCGGATAAAGGACCTGCCAAAAAATGAACGACCAGCACTTGGTAAGCTGGCTAATGAGGTCAAGCAAGCCTTGAATATAGCTAGGAGCAAAGCCGAAAAATCTTTAACTTCAAAGCAGCGCGAGGTATCAGTGATAGACTTAACCTGGCCTAGCCAGCCTCATCGGTTGGGGCATCTGCATCCTCTGACCCAGTTCCTGGATAAGGTGATGAATATTTTCACTTCTATGGGTTTTGAGGTGTTGGAGGGCCAAGAAGTGGAAACTCCGGAGTACAATTTTGATTTATTAAATATTCCCAAGAATCATCCGTCTCGAGATGCCTGGGACACTTTTTATGTGGAGGGTGGTATGCTGATGCGTACTCATACTTCACCGGTTCAGCTACGAGCTATGAAAAAGAAGAGGCCACCAGTGAGATTAATTGCTCCGGGTCGAGTATTCCGACATGAAGCCACTGACGCCGGACATGAAACAACATTTTACCAGTGCGAGGGGCTGGTAATAGACAGGAGTATAACTGTTAGTAATTTGATTAGTACCCTTGAGCAATTTTTGAAAGAGGTCTACGGCCCGAAAGTGAAAATTCGCGTACGGCCGGAATATTATCCTTTTGTGGAGCCGGGTATGGATGTTGATATGCAGTGTTTGATATGCGACGGCCAAGGCTGTTCAGTTTGCCATCAGCGCGGTTGGCTGGAGATGCTGGGCTCGGGCATGATCCATCCCAAAGTTTTGAGTAATATGAATATTGATCCGGAGAAGTTTTCTGGCTTTGCTTTTGGCCTAGGTATAGACCGTTTGATGATGCTATATCATGGTATTAATGACGTGCGTTTATCGTACAGTGGTGATTTGAGATTTTTAGAACAGTTTTAATAATTATATGCGCCTTTCCCTAAGCTGGTTAAAGGAATTTGTAAAGTATAAAGAAAAGCCTGAGCAAGTGGCAGAAATTTTGACGCTAGGTGGGTTTGAAGTGGAAAAAATTATCAGACCGGGTCAAGAGCTGGGTGGGGTGATAGTCGGGCGAATTAAAACTATTACTAATCACGCTGAAGCTGAGAGATTGAGCGTTTGCACTGTCAGTGTGGGACACGGCCAACCCTTAAAAATAGTTTGTGGCGCTACCAATATTAAAGTTGGTCAAAAAGTACCGGTGGCCAGAGTCGGCGTTACCTTGCCCCATGGCCTGAAGATTGAGGGGCGCCGAATTCGTGGTGTTGATTCAGAAGGCATGATTTGTTCAGAATCTGAGTTGGGTCTGAGCGACGATCACACCAGAATATTGATTTTAGACAAGGCTGCTAAGATCGGACAGAAATTATCAACGGTGTTGGGTTTAAATGATACAGTGCTAGACGTTACTATATCTCCAAATCGTGCTGATGTGTCATCTGTTATCGGTTTAGCGAGAGAATTCGCGGCTTTAGCTGGCCATGTTTTTATCGAAAAAAAAGTAGTGGTGCCTGAAAGTAAAAAATTTAAAATTAATCAATTATTATCTGTGCGGGTACGGGATTATAATCTGTGTCCCCAATATACTGCCCGGGTAGTAAAAAATATCAAGCTGGGACCATCACCAGATTGGATGCAGTCTCGGTTGCGAGCCTCTGGTCTGAAGCCTATTAATAATATAGTTGATGTTACTAATTATGTGATGATGGAAATGGGCCAACCGCTTCATGCTTTTGACCTGGACAAGGTAAAGGGCAAGAAAATAGTTGTCAGTCAGGCAGGTAGTACGAAACTATTTACTACCTTAGATGGCGTCGAGCGTAAACTTTCCAGTGACATGTTGATGATCTATGACGCTAAAGATCCGGTAGCCATTGCCGGAGTCATGGGTGGTCAAAATACTGAGATAAGTAAGAACACCACTGATGTGGTGCTAGAATCAGCTATTTTCAAACCACTATCTATTCGCAAGACCAGGCAGAGGCTGGGACTAGCTACTGAGGCCTCTAACCGTTTTGAAAGAGGTATCTGGTGGAATTTGCCTGCTCAGGCCGTTGATCGAGCCGCGCAATTATTAGCCAGGGTGGCATCGGGAGAAGTGGCCAGCGGCATGATCGTAGTAGCCCAAGAAAAAAATTCTAAGCCAAAAATGATAGACGTGGATTTAAACAAGATAAATGCTTTGATTGGCATTAAATTTACTGCTCAGCAGGTTATCAGCTATTTAAATAAATTATCTTTCAAATCCGTATTAGGATCAGAAAAAAGTAATTGGCAGGTAGAGGTACCGGACTGGCGTCAGGATATTTCCATTTCGGCGGACATTGTAGAAGAGGTGGGTCGGATGTACGGATGGAATAATCTGCCGCCAACCCCCATCTACGCCAGCCACAAAACTTCGTCTTTGCCTCGTATCTTGCTTGGACAACAGAAGATAAAAAATTTACTAATGTCTTGCGGCATGACGGAGTCGATAAATTATTCTTTTTATGGCCAAGATTTATTAGAGCAATTTGGCTGGCAAATAGCTGACCATTACCGCATTGATAATCCCATGAACAAAGAACAAGAATATTTACGCATTAGCCTAGTGCCTCAGCTGTACGTAAATATTTTGAAAAACTATCAGTCGTACGAATCCATAGAGCTCTTCGAAACTGGCAATGTTTTTTATAAGAAAAAGTCAGGTTTGCCCGATGAGCGGACCATGGTGGCGGGAGTGATTTATAATCGGCGTAAATTGACCGGGGATGACCGTCCGATGCGTAGGTTGCAGAGTAATTTAGCTGCCATGGCCAGGCATTTGAATATAGAGCCTGATAAACTTCATTATGCAGTTTCACGGAGTGACTCCCATGTAGTTGATGTAATGATCGGCCAGACATTAGTGGGCTGGTATGGCTGGTTAATCCAAAACGAAGCTAAGCTGGGCAGCTCGCCGGTTTGGTTTGAACTAGATATTGCTAAATTAATGGCTGAGGCAGAAGCCAAGCGCCGCTATAAACAATTACCTGCGTTTCCGGCCGTGACACGAGATATGACATTTCGCGTTAGTACAGACGTTGATTACTATAATATAGTTAAGGCTATTAAAGGCGTGGATGTGTTAATAAATGATGTTTGGGGTACAGGACTTTTCGAGGAGTCGGAGAAAAAGCGTGGCGCGACATTTCGTATTGTTTATCAGGCGCCTAGCCGGACTTTGCGTAATGAAGAGGTGAATGTGATTGAGAAGAATATTATAGAATTGTTGGACACCAAGTTTAATGCGGTGATTAAGAAATAGATGTTCATTGATATCATATTACTTATTATTGGCATCGTCTTACTGTATATTGGAGCGGAGCGATTGGTGAAAAACAGCTCGTGGCTAGCTAAGAGCATTGGCGTTACTCCGCTGATAATCGGGATGACGGTGGTAGCCTTCGGTACCTCGGCTCCGGAGTTGTTAGTCAGCTCGGTAGCTTCATTTCAGGGCAATAGTGCGATTGCTATAGGGAATGTGATTGGCAGTAATATAGCCAATATCGGCTTGATTTTGGGCATAATGGTGCTTATTTGGCCGCCCAAGTCAGATAGTCAGGTGGTTCGCCGAGAATTTCCTTTTCTCGTAATTGTATCCATCCTTTTGTTTGTCCTTAGTTTGGACGGCACTTTAGGGAGAATTGATGGTGCGGTTTTAATTTCTTTGTTTATAGTGTTTATTTATTCCAATGTCATTACTGTCAAACGAGGTTTGGCTAGTAAATTCAAGCATGAAGTTGTAGAAGCAGAGGAGAAGATAGAAGCGATCATAGATTCTAAGAGGCGAAAACGCCGCGCGATCAAAAATTTATCCCTGGCCGTCTTGGGATTGTTAATATTATTGGCCGGCTCCAAGTTGCTGGTAGACAGTGCCATAGCGATTGCTGCCCGAGCTGGTATCAGCCAAATGGTAATTGGTTTGTCCATAGTGGCCCTGGGCACATCTTTGCCAGAACTTTTTACATCAGTGATTGCCTCTATAAAAAAACAAGATAAAATAAGTGTAGGGATGGTACTGGGCAGTAATATTTTTAATACTTTACTGATTCTAGGAATTGCCGCGATGATACTACCTATTACCCTACAGCCCAAGGATATATATATTAGTTTACCAATTATGATATTGTTTACTTTCATGGCGTTCCCGATACTTAACGAAAAAATCAAAACCCGCCGTATTTTTGGTCTATTCATGGTGCTCGGATATTTTGGTTTCATATTTTATTCAATTATTAGCTAAAATTTAAATAAGTAAATACATTTATGCCAAAAAAGATTTCCGCCAAAAGCGGACCCACCCCCAGTGGAAAAAAGAAATCAGCCAGTCAATCGACGGCTAAGCAACTCAGTTCAAAAACTTCTGCCAAAGATGGTGCCTACACAGCCAAACAAATTACTGTTCTGGAGGGATTAGCTCCCGTTCGAAAACGGCCTGGTATGTACATAGGTAATACTGCTGCAGAAGGCTTGCATCACCTGGTTTGGGAGGTGGTTGATAATGGCATTGATGAGGCTATGGCTGGCTATTGTAAAAATATAACGGTTGAACTAATGCCTAACCACCGAGTAAAAGTTTCGGATGACGGTCGGGGCATCCCAGTAGACAAGCACAAACAAACCAAAAAGTCAGCCCTGGAAACCGTTATGACTATCTTGCATGCTGGTGGTAAATTTGGCGATGGCGGTTATAAAGTGTCAGGTGGTTTGCATGGCGTGGGCGTTTCAGTAGTGAATGCGTTGTCTCAATATTTGAGAGCTGAGATAAAACGTGATGGCAAAATTTGGATGCAGGAATATTCCCGCGGTAAAGTACAAAATAAATTAAAACCGATTGGTAAATCGACAGAAACTGGTACCACTATAATATTTGAGCCTGATCCAGAAATATTTAGCGTACTCGATTTCAATCTGGATACTATTTTGTCTCATTTGAGGCAGCAGGCCTATCTGACTAAGGGTGTGAAGATAACTGTGATTGATTCGCGTACCACAGCCAAAGGCCAGACACCAGATTACTACGCTTTTTATTTCGAGGGGGGGATTGCTTCATATGTCCAGCATCTAAACTCGCATAAAGCTCCTAAGCACCAAAACACATTTTATGTAGAAAAAGAGGTCCAGGGAGTAAATGTTGAGGTGGCTCTACGCTACACGGAGGAGTATAAAGATACGATATTCAGTTTTGCCAATAACATCCATACGGTTGAGGGTGGCATGCATCTGACCGGGTTTCGTACGGCCTTAACTCGCACCATCAATAGTTTTGCCCGCAAGCAGGGGTATCTCAAAGAGAAAGATGAAAATTTGACCAGTGATGATATGAAGGAAGGTCTGACGGCAGTTGTTTCCGTCAAACTAAAAGATCCGCAATTTGAAGGACAAACTAAAGCCAAGCTGGGAAATGTTGAGGCAAAATCCGCAGTAGACCAGGTCACCTCCAGTGGCTTGCAGATTTTCTTGGAGGAAAACCCCAGAGATGCCGAGGCTATCATTGGTCAATGTATTTTGGCAGCCCGGGCTAGAGTGGCCGCCCGCACCGCCCGTGACTCAGTATTACGCAAGGGCGCACTTGATGGCTTAACCTTACCGGGGAAATTAGCTGATTGTTCATCACGAAATCCCGAGGAGTGTGAGCTCTATATAGTAGAGGGTGACTCGGCTGGCGGTAGCGCCAAACAAGGACGGGATAGAAAATTTCAGGCTATATTACCTCTGCGCGGCAAGATACTAAATGTGGAGAAAGCCAGGTTGGATCGCATGCTGGCCAACAATGAGATCAAATCATTGATAATTGCCATGGGTACAAACATTGGTGAACAATTTGATATCAGCGACCTGAGGTATCATCGGATCATTATTATGACTGATGCCGATGTGGATGGCGCACATATCCGCACCTTACTACTCACCTTGTTCTATCGATATTTTCCGGAAATTATCAAGCAGGGTCATCTGTATGTGGCTCAGCCACCTTTGTACAAAGTGCAACTGGGCAAGGAGGGTAAATACGTTTTCAATGAAGATAACTTGGAAAAAGTAAAAGCTGAAATGTTGGCCGCCAAGAAATCATCCAGCCAGAAAGGCAAGACTGCTCCGGCAGCCAAAACTAAAGATGATTTATCAGGCAGTTCGTCTGAAGAGGGGGAGACCGAGTCAGCCACGTCAATTTCCGTTCAACGATATAAAGGTTTGGGCGAGATGAATCCGTCACAATTGTGGGAAACTACCATGGATCCGGAGCGGCGTGTTATGAAAAAAATAATAATCGAAGACGCCGAAAAAGCTGACGAGGTGTTTGATATATTAATGGGAGATGAAGTAGCACCGCGAAAGCATTTTATCCATACTCACGCAAAGTTAGTGAAAAATCTGGATATATAGCTGGGATTTGACAATAATCCGTAGGCAGTATTCAACTCAATTTGGATTCTTTTTCAATATAATACAAATGACAAATTGACAAATGACAAATTGACAAATGAAAATTCACCATTGACAAAATGGAAGTTTCGCGATAGGGTGGATTGTTAGTCTTGCACCTTTAAAAAGCTACCCGCCCGAACGACTGGAATCGTTCAGTCGGGCGGGCTTACAAATACTGATAGTTGTAGCCAAAAGGCACTTAATATTCTAGGTGATTTTTAGCTATGACTATCAATGTGGTAGTCTGTTGGCAATAAACCCGCAACACCGTTCTATAGAGAACACTGTTGTAAAACAAAGGAGTCAACCATGAGCGACTTAATGCTCGATGTTGATCAAGCCAGGGAACTGAAAGCAGCATTCCGGCGTGGCGACTGGACAAACGCACTTATCAAACGTGCTTGCGAAGGAGATTCTCTCGCGCAATTCAAACTCGTTGTTGAGGGGTCGGCTGAGATAGTGCATAAACCCCACATCCTCAAACGTCAGCCCTTCGACCCCGAGCAGTTTTTGGGTAAGGGCTGGAAGATCGACGAACAGGTCGGAAATCGCACCGGTGATAACCTGGACGCCGGAAAGATCGTTACCAATGACTACCTTCGTGAAAGGGCGTCCTCCATCAACGGCGAAGATCGCCTCAAGCGCATTAAGGCCGCTACGGAAGACATCCAACTTGATGCCTCTGATTTTCTCGCCCTCTGGAAGGAAAAGGATCATGTAACCCTTAAGTGGTTGTATGACACAAGAGGCATTACCTGGCTGTCTTTCTGGGGTACCATTCTGCGGGGCCCGGACGGTCTCCGCCACGTCCTCTACCTCGATCGGCGTGGGGGTGGATGCCGGCTCGCGCCATGAAGGCCTCGAAATCAACGGCATCTCGCATCTTCTGGAACACATGGCCTTCAAGGGCACCGAGCGCCGCTCGGCGCGCGCGATCGCCGAGGAGGTCGAGGCGGTGGGCGGCCACCTGAACGCCTACACCTCGTCCGAGCATACCGCCTACCTGGCGCGGGTGCTGAAGGACGACGTGGGCTTGGCCGTCGACCTCCTCGCCGACCTCTTGCAGAACCCGGT
>JADFTK010000070.1 GCA_022560375.1 Patescibacteria group bacterium | reverse complement strand
AGAAAACCCAGTCATTAGTAGTATAGCCCCAGAGGATGTTAATTGGTGGGTCCCAACTACAGAAGTATCATGGCAATGGCAATTATCTGGCTCTATTAATACTGAATACGATGTCGATATTTACGATATTGATTTAGTTGATACCCCTCAAGATATTATCGATCAGTTACATGCTAAAGGCATTAAAGTAATCTGCTATTTTAGTGCTGGGAGTTGGGAGGATTTCAGAAGCGATGCCAGTCAATTCCCCAGTGAGGTATTAGGAAAAACTCTGGATGGTTGGCCAAATGAAAAATGGTTAGATGTTTCTAATTATCAGGAATTCTCTAGCATTATGGAAGCTCGATTAGATTTGGCGGTAGTGAAAAAATGTGATGGAGTGGAGCCGGATAACGTAGATGGGTACCAAAATAAAAATGGTTTTGATCTGACGGCCAGTGACCAACTTATTTATAACAAATGGTTAGCTGAAGAAGCTCATGTCAGGGGATTGGCCATAGGATTGAAGAATGATTTGGATCAGATAAATGAGTTAGTTGGAGTTTTTGATTTTGCGGTCAATGAGCAATGTTTTGAATATGATGAATGTGAAAATTTACTACCATTTATTAATCAGGGTAAGGCAGTATTAGGCGTAGAGTATGAGTTAGAGACGGATGAATTTTGTGATGAAGCAAATAGTATGAAATTTAGCTGGCTGAAGATGGAATATGATTTGGATGGTGGCAGAGTGGCGTGTGAATAATAAGAAATTAATTAATTTATGTATTACCTCTATATCGTCCGTTGTGCTGATAAGACGCTCTATACCGGCATAGCGCAGGATGTGAAAAAAAGAGTAGCCGAGCATAATATGTCCGATGTTGGTGCCAAGTATACCAGAGCTAGACGGCCGGTGAAGTTGGTTTATACCCGCCGGTTTCGCAGCCGTTCTACCGCCTCACGGGCCGAGGCGCGGGTCAAACAGCTATCGCGGCCAGCCAAACTGGCTATGATAAAGATAGCCAAGCGTAGATCGTTACAGTAACTTGCTATTTCACGCGTTCTGCGGTATACTGATTTTAGATAGGTACTCACAATAGAATAGACCTGAATAATAAGGTATTTAGGGCTTGGGCGCTTAGCGCGCTTTTTTTGGACTCTGCGTAGCAATGCGGACAAAGTACTTTTTTTATAAAAGATTAATTAGTAGTGGAGGAAACATTATACGTTATGAAGAAGAATGATACATTTGATGTAATGGTGGTGTACTCAGAAACCGTGGCGAAGAGCGCGAGAGACACGCAGTACAAAGGGAGATCACCGTTTCCGCGTACGGGAAAAAACGGGGGATACAATGATAGCTACAGCTACATGTTGTCGAGATGCCATAAAAATGGGTTGAAGGCTGCGTTTACAACGTCCGCAGATATCATCGGGCCAGGACTGTTTCAGAGTTATTGGACCTACGATGCAAAATGGACAAAACACCCGGGGAAGGCGAGTTCCGCAGTTCTTTTTGATAAATTTACTCCGAGTACTCCAGAGCAGCAGGAGCAGTTGGAACTGATGAGTTCGAAAAAATCGGTGTATACATTTAGCAACAAAGAAATGAAAAATATCTTTTTGAATAAGCTCAATACCTATAAGCATTTCAAAGAGTACGCCATACCCACCGTGGCCGTAGCAAATCCTTCACAGCAGAGCATCGCCCAGGCGAAACAATCATTGGATACGGTATTGGACTATCACCAGTATGAAATGGATGTTGACGACGGGTACATCCTCAAAGATCAGACGGGTGCAGGTGGTCATAAGATATATAAAGTTGATTTTGATACGGTAGGCTCCGAAGATATCATGAAATACTATGCGCGCGATAAGAAAGAAAAAAAACTATTGTCGTATGTGCTGCAGCCGTGTATTAATTGCACTCTCGGGTTTCAATTTAAAAACTATTCCGGCTTTATTGACTTGCGCCTCATACTCCTTAACCAAAAAATAGTACAGGCGTATATCAGAGTCGCGCGGGAAGGGGAATTCAGGTGCAATGAACATCAGGGCGGAAATTTGGTATATATACCGCTGAGTCTAATACCTCATACCGTACGGACTATGTCCCAACAGATAACCCAGCAATTACATACGATGGTAGGCCTCAAACATTCATTGTTTGCTTTGGATTTTATTCAGAGCAATGACGGCAACCTCTATTTTATTGAAGGAAATACTAATCCCGGGATAGACTGGGATCACGGAAAAGAAATAAACGAGGTAAAATCAAAAGAACTCATTGATAT